>CALMWM010000569.1 GCA_937873435.1 uncultured Gallionellaceae bacterium | reverse complement strand
GCCACATCGAGCGGATTGTCGGTTTTTTCCAGATTCCCCTGGATATGCATGCGCTCCGTCGCCACCGGATTGACGCCGGTACCGATCTGCAAGCCCGACGGCAATTGGGTTTGCTGCGTGGAGTTGGCTCCCGGCTGGCGCTCGACCTGGTACAGCAAATCCTGGAAAATCGCGCGCGATTTCTTGAAGCCGGTGGTGCCGACGTTGGCCATGTTGTTGGAGATCACGTCCATGTGCAGTTGCTGCGCTTCAAGGCCGGTCTTGGCAATCCAAAGTGAGCGGATCATTGTTCTATCCTTATGCGTTCAAATTCAAAAGTTGACTGGCCTGTTTGGCATTGGTATCGGCGCTCTGGATCAGCTTGACTTGCATATCGAACTGGCGCGCCAGATTGATCATGCTGACCATCGAATCCACTACGTTGACGTTGCTGCTCTCCAGCGCACCGCCCAGCACATGGACATTGGCATCGGCCGTGGCCGGCACGCCGTTTTTCTGGCGAAACAGGCCGTCCGTGCCTTTAACCAAATCCGTTTCCGGCGGATTGACCAGTTTGATCCGCCCGACCACCGCCACGGCAGTCAGCGCCCCGTTGGTGGGTATCGTCGAAACCGTACCGTCGCTCCCCACGGAAATTTGCACGTCCGGCGGAATAGCAATCGGGCCGCCATCGCCGATAACATTTTGGCCGGTGCGCGTCTGTAGCTGACCGTTCGGGCCGACCGTCAAACTGCCGTTGCGGGTATAGGCTTCGCTGCCGTCTTCCGCCTGCACCGCCAGCCATCCCTTGCCCTGCACTGCCACATCCAGGTCGCGGCCGGTTTGCTGGATCGCGCCTTCGCTCAAATCGGCGCCGATCGTCGAGTCCACCACGAAGGCGCGCGTTTTCGCACCGTCGCCGAACACCGGCAGCGCCCGAAAAGCGTTGGCCTCGGCCTTGTAGGCCGTGGTGGTAACGTTAGCCAGGTTATGTGAGGCGGATGCCTGCTGCCACATCGTATGCTTGGCGCCTGTCATGGCGATGTAGATCATTTTATCCATGATCGCTGCTCAATCAGTCATTAGCGCAGGTTCACCAGGGTTTGCAACACCTGATCCTGCGTTTTAATGGTCTGTGCGTTGGCCTGATAGACGCGTTGCGCGGTAATCATCCCCACCAATTCCTGCGTCAGATCGGTGTTGGACTCCTCCACCGCCGACGATTGCAACACCCCCATATTGCCGCTGCCGGCCTTGCCGACGATCGGCTGCCCGGATTCCGGCGACTCCACCCACTGGTTGCCGCCGAGAGGTTTCAAACCTTGATTGTTGGTGAAGCTAGCTACAGCGACCTGCCCCATGGTCTGGGTTTTGCCGTTGGTGTAACGCCCCTGAATCACCCCTTCCGGGTCGATATTGAAACCGCTCAAGCGACCGGCTGCATAGCCGTCCTGGGTTAGGGACGTTACGCCGTAGTTGCTGCCGAACTGGGTCAATCCGCCCATATCCAGACTAAGCGCCTGCCCCAAATTCCAGTCGCCGCTGGTCCAGCCCATGGGTACCGCCGTGGTCACACCGTTCCCTCTCAACGGATCCTGCAAAGACACAGAAACCAGCTTGCCGGTATTGTCGAAAACCACGTTCCCCATGTCCATGACCGCGCCGGTAGTATATTGACCGCCATCCAGCACCATTTTCACATTCCAGGTATTGGCAACCGCCGTCTTGTTGAAATACATACTTGCCACATGGCTGTTGCCCAAAGTGTCATACACCGTAATGGACGTAGAATCGTTGTACATCGTCGGATCGGGGGGTACGTAAGTCGGCGGCACGGTCGCCGGTACAACTGCCGTCAAATTGGCTGGGAAAACGCCGGTGGGTACGGTTTTCCGGGAATCCAGATTGGCCGTGATCGCCATTTGCGCCGAGTTTTTCGGACTCAAATCCGCGGTATTGATCTGGAGATCGCCCAACTCCCCGGTCAGCACCCCGCCTTTGACCTGATAACCGGTAACGTGCAGCCCGGTATTGCCGACGATGAAACCCTCTTTACTCAGCTGAAACTGACCATTGCGGGTATAAGTGATCGCTCCGTTGTTGCTCATCCGGAACAAGCCGTTACCATTGATCGCTACATCCAGCGGGTTATTGGTCACGCTGATATTACCCTGGGTAAACTGCTGCGCCACCGCCGCCAGCTTGGAACCGATGCCGACCGAGTTGGCACCGGCACCGGAAAGCGAGGCGGCGTACACATCGGCAAATTGCGCCTGGGCCCCCTTGAAACCGACCGTGCTTGCATTGGCAATATTGTTGCCGATCACGTCGAGATTCTTGGACGACACATTTAAACCGCTCAAACCCTGTTGAAAACTCATGGTAGCCCCCTACGCTAGAAAATCTGTTTGACCTTGGCCGCATCCACCGCGCCAATTCCCGCCACATTCAGGCTAACACCCGCCGTACCGAGAGTCACACTGGAAACCTGGCTTAACGCCAGCTTGTCGGCCGTCACTTTATCGGTTCCTTGCATTGCCGTAATATCGAAGGTGTACTTCCCGTCAGCCAACGTCTGGCCGCTATCGTTCTTGCCGTCCCAGGCAAACGGTACCGCTGCCGCCGCCGTCTGCGCCCCCAAATCGAGCTTGCGCACCACGGTGCCGGAGCTGTCCTTGATCGACACCACCAAGGTATCGACCGCTCCTTGCACATCGACACCACCTGCTGCCACGCCACCACTGAGATTCAGCCCGGAATCACCCGGCACCAGCACGTTGTGCCCGATCATGGTAGCCGCCTGCAACGACTGGTTGGCCATGAAACTCTTGGACATCGCATCCAGCGAGGTATTGAGCTTTTCAATCCCGGTCACCGTGCTTAACTGCGCCATTTGCGAAGTCACCTGCGCATTGTCGAGCGGATTGAGCGGATCCTGGTTTTTCATCTGCGTGACCAGCAGCTTCAGGAAACGGTCTTCGGTTCCCTGCACCGAATTGGCCGAAGACGCACTCGACGCACTTGTGCCATTCACCGCAGCCTGCACATCAGCAATTGTTGTCATCTCTATCTCCTCGATTCATCCTACTGACCCATGGTCAGCGTTTTCAGCAACAAAGT
>CALMWM010000568.1 GCA_937873435.1 uncultured Gallionellaceae bacterium | reverse complement strand
AACCGTGAATGTGCCGATGGCTGAACAGGATAAACGCATCACCGAAACCATCTCACGCGAACGGGGGCGGCTCGGGAATTTCATCCGGCAGCGCGTTCCCGATTCGAGCGAGGCCGAGGACATTTTGCAGGACGTGTTTTTCGACTACGTGGAAGCGTATCGCTTGCCCGAACCCATTGAGCAGGTCGGCGCATGGCTCTACCGCGTGGCGCGCAATCGCATTGTCGATCGCTTCCGCAAGAAAAGGGAAGAGCCGCTGCCGGAAGCGTCAAGCGAGGAGGACGGCGAACATTGGCTGGAAAACGTGCTGCCATCGCCCGATGCCGGGCCGGAAGCAGCTTATGCGCGGACAGTGTTGCTGGAAGAGTTGTATGCCGCGCTCGACGAGTTGCCCGAGGAACAACGCGACGTATTCATCGCCCATGAGCTGGAAGGGCGCAGCTTCAAGGAATTGGCGGCAGAAAGCGGGGTGGCTGTGAACACGCTGCTGGCGCGCAAACGCTACGCGGTACTGCATTTGCGTGTACGGCTGCAAGCGATCTATGACGAATTCAATCTGTAAAGGAGAAATAAACATGAACTGCAAATTACGTTTCGTAAAAATATTCGTGATGGTGGTCGTCGGTGTCGCCGCATTGGGCGGCGTGGTGATGTTGCTCTGGAATTGGCTGATCCCCGCGCTATTCATCGGCGGCAAGGAGATCGGCTACGCGCAGGCGATAGGCGTGTTGTTGTTGAGCAAAATATTGTTCAGCGGATTCAAGGGACACGGCGGTCATCGCTGGCTTCACCATCGCTGGGAACAGATGACGCCGGAAGAACGCGAAAAATTTCAAAGCGGAATGCGCGGTTGCTGCGGCAAGCATAAGAAGGAAGACACTGAAAGTTTGGAAAAACCTCGTGAATAATCGCCTTAACCGGCGTTCTGCGGGGCTGACCGATAAGCGTTCCTTTCGCCGCTAATCCGAACCGAGGGAGTATTACTTCATGAGGTTGCAAAACAAAACTGCCATTGTCACTGGCTCATCAAGGGGTATCGGTGCGCACATTGCCAAAACCCTTGCCAGTGAGGGCGCTCGGGTTGTCGTCAATTACGCCAGCAACCAGGCTGCCGCAGACCAAGTGGTCGCCGAGATTATCTGGAATGGCGGCGAAGCGATTGCCGTAAAAGCGGATGTCAGCAAGGCCGATGAAGTGAAGGCACTGTTCGGCACCACGATTGCGCAATTCGGCAAAGTGGACTGGCTCATCAACAACGCGGGCATCGCGCTGTATAAACGAATCCAGGAAACTACCGACGACGAGTTTGACCGGTCGTTCAATATCAATGTGAAGGGTGTTTTCCTGACCCTTCGGGAAGCGGCGACGCGCTTGGAGAATGGTGGCCGGGTAGTCAATTTCTCCTCGTCAGTGACGCGCCTGATGATGCCAACCTATGGTACTTACTCCGCCACGAAAGCAGCGGTGGAGCAGCTAACGAGGGTTTTCTCCAAGGAAGTCGGCCAGCGCGGAATCACGGTAAATTCGATTTCGCCAGGGCCAACCAACACCGAACTATTTACCGAAGGCAAGAGCGAGGAAGTCCTCCAACGGCTGGCATCGATGGCAGCACTTGGACGCATCGGCGAGCCTGAGGACATTGCCGGCCTTGTTTTATTCCTGGTCAGCGACGAATCGGCCTGGGTCACTGCCCAGAATCTGGGCGTCAATGGCGGGTTTGCATAAATCGCCGCCTGATTGACTTACCGAATACCATCGAAATGGCCCCCGGATGACGGACTTTACGCATTCATCCGTCCACGAAGTTGTGGCGACTCACACACAAGGTTCCGTCATGCCGCAGCATCCTGAAGCAGCGCAACACCCGACACCGGTCGATTTGCCAAGACAGCTACGCCGCTTTGCGCTGACCGTCATCCCAATTCTGGCTGTACTCCACGCCTACATCGGGTGGCGTTTGTTGCCGGCGCTGCCCATCGGCACGCTGTGGATAGTTGTCGGCGGGATCATGCTGGGTATGACCACGTTACTGATACCCCTGGGCATGCTAGCCCGTTTTTTCATTCCACGTCCCGCGCTGGCCGACCGGATCAGTTGGGTGGGTTCAGTGGTCATGGGACTGTTCTCCTCGGTTTTGGTGCTGACACTGCTGCGCGACCTGTTGTTGCTGGTGGCGGGGACGCCATCGCTTGTCGGCATGACGGCAATGGCCGTCCTCCTGGCGGCGGCATTGCTGACCCTGATCGGTTTCGTCAACGCGCGCCGGGTAGCGCGGGTCGTCCGCATTGACGTTCCGTTGGCGGGCTTGTCGGCATCGCTAGCCGGTTTCACCATCGTTCAGATCAGCGACATCCATGTCGGGCCGACCATCAAGGGCGACTACGTTGCCGCCATCGTCGCCCGTGTCAACGGCTTGGCCGCCGACCTTATCGCCATTACCGGCGATGTGGTCGATGGCAGTGTTGTACAGCTTTCGTCCCAAACCGCGCCTTTGGCAAGACTCAGGGCGCGGCATGGCGCCTATGTCGTCACCGGCAACCATGAGTATTACTCGGGCGCCCTGGAGTGGATGGCGGAATTCCGGCTCCTGGGCCTGCGCGGCTTGATGAACGAACATGTCGTCATCGAGCACGATGGCGCGCGCTTGGTGGTTGCGGGCGTTACCGATTACAGCGCCGGCTTGTTCGACCTTGCGCAACGCAGCGATCCACTGGTTGCGCTGGCCGGCAGCCCGGAAGGAATTCCCCGGATATTGCTGGCCCACCAGCCGCGCACCGCACCTGCGGCGGCATCGGCGGGCTTCGATCTGCAACTGTCCGGTCATACCCACGGCGGGCAATTCTGGCCGTGGAATCTGCTTGTCGGCCTCCAGCAGCCATTCACGGCGGGACTGCACCGGCTGGGCCGGCTCTGGGTCTATACCAGCCGAGGAACCGGCTATTGGGGGCCGCCCAAGCGCTTTGGCGCACCATCCGAGATTACGCTCCTACGGCTTGTCCCGGACCCGGCAAGTCGCGGGTAGACATTCGTCCATCAGTCGAAGCTCGGCTGAAAACGGACAATCCCAATGCCAGTCAATTTCATTAATTTCGTCCCGCAAGGGCGAGTTACCAAACATACGTTAATACTCTCCCCATAGGTGCTCGCACACCACTTTATCTCGCACCGTAGCATGCGGCATATACATCAATCGCAAAATCCGGGTTCGATAAGATTGTTTGTTGCTGCTGAATAGTGTTGTCGAAATATGGGTGTTTATCCGGTTGCAGATAATGCCCAGAATGTCTTCATTCAAACTATTGGCAACGCCCACTGCCGCGGACCACGATGGAAGCAAGCTCCTTCAGCACGATCGCCAGGCCGGAAGATTTCAGCATTCCCGGCGCGGCCGGCCCGATTGCCGTGCGCCTTCACCGGCCGGAAAGGGTTGGCGCGGTGTTGCCCGTCGTACTCTATTTCCACGGCGGCGGTTTTGTCGGTGGCAGCATAGCCGACGCCGACGTGCCGGCGCGTTTCATCGCCGAGCATTGCCCGGCGCTGGTGCTGGCGGTCGGCTATGCGCTGGCCCCCGCGCGGCCTTTCCCCGCCGCGCCGGAAGACGCTCATAGCGCCGCACTTTGGCTCGCCGGCAGCGCTGCCGGCCTGGGTGGCGATGCCCGGCGGATGGCGGTGGCCGGCGACGATGCGGGAGGCAACTTGGCGGCCAGCCTGACACTGATCGCCCGCGACCGCAACGGCCCGAAGATCGCCGCCCAAGTGTTGATCGGCCCGATGCTGGATCCGAGCATGACCCGGCTGGGCGACAGCACCCGCCTGAACTCCGACCTCAGCGCTGCCACCTGCGCCGATTGTTACCGCCAGTACCTGCCGCAGCCGCGCCAACGCCTCCACCCGTATGCTTCGCCCCTTGTTTCGGTGCGGCAAGCCGGCTTGCCGCCGGCACTGATCGTTACCGCCGAATGCGACGTGCTGCACGAAGAGGCCGAAAAATACGCTGCCGCCTTGATCGCGGCCGGCGTGCCGACCCAGGTCGTCCGTTTCGCCGGCGTCACTCATGCCGCCCTCGCCAAACTCCGCGCCGTTCTCGACGAAGTCGCCCATTTTCTGCGCCGCCGGTTATGGGAAGCCGGTTCCGCCCATCAATCCAATCAATACCCCAAGCCCCGAGAGGAATAGCCATGTCACAACGTCAAAAACGCCTCGTACTCGCCGCCGCCTTGGCCGGCCTATTCAGCCTCGGAGGCGGTCTCGCCGTCTTCCATGACAAGGCAGGCGCCGCGTCCGCGACAGTCCCCGCTGCGGCGACAGTCGATGTGGCGGAGGTCGCCAGCCACGCCATCACCGACTG
>CALMWM010000567.1 GCA_937873435.1 uncultured Gallionellaceae bacterium | reverse complement strand
GCGGACTTCTGCGCCGCAAGCATGATGTGTTTGCCGGATTCCATGGCGGTTTCAAGCGCCTTGATGGATTTAGGACGGCCAACGAAGAGGGGGATTACCATATGCGGGAACACAACGACATCGCGCAGCGGGAGCAACGGCAAGGTCAAGGGTTCACCAGAAAAATCAGGATGCGTGGTCATTAAAGTCACCTAAAAACGAACTTGTTTGAGAAGCCACTACGAAAATTGCGTGACAGAGAAAATAGGAACAAACGCGCCGAGAACCTTCATTTATCATTTAATAAATTTGGTTTTACGCCCTGCCCCGACTTGCAACCACCAGCAACCAAACGGCTTCCGTCTTGAATTGGGGCACAACGCCGCAATTCAAGAGGCAACATGGATCAGGCGGAATCGGCCAGCCTTCCCGAATCGGAATAAATCAGAAGTGGCTTGCCTTCGCCGTTGATCACGCCATCGTCGACCACCACTTTGCTCACATCGGTGAGGGAAGGCAGGTCGAACATGGTATCCAGCAATACATGCTCCATGATGGAACGCAAGCCGCGGGCACCGGTTTTGCGCGCCAGCGCTTTTTTGGCGATTGCCAACAGGGCCTGATCGCGAAATTCGAGCTCGGCACCTTCCATCGCGAACAATTTTTGATACTGTTTGGTCAGCGCATTTTTCGGTTCGGTGAGGATACGCACCAAGGCATTTTCATCGAGATCCTCGAGCGTCGCCACCACCGGCAAGCGCCCCACGAATTCCGGGATCAGACCGAATTTGATCAGATCTTCCGGCTCGACATCGCGCAACACCTCGCCGATTTCCTTGCGGTCGTCCTTGCTCTTGACCTCTGCGCCGAAACCGATACCGCCCTTTTCGGAACGATTGCGGATAACTTTTTCCAGGCCGCTGAATGCGCCTCCGCAAATAAACAGGATGTTAGTGGTGTCGACCTGCACGAAGTCCTGATTCGGATGCTTGCGTCCCCCCTGCGGCGGAACCGAAGCTACCGTACCCTCGATCAGCTTGAGCAGCGCCTGCTGCACGCCTTCGCCCGAAACATCGCGGGTGATCGACGGATTGTCTGATTTACGCGAAATCTTGTCGATCTCGTCGATATAGACGATACCGTGCTGCGCCTTATCGATATCGTAATCGCACTTCTGCAAAAGCTTCTGGATGATGTTCTCGACATCTTCACCGACATACCCGGCTTCGGTCAGCGTCGTCGCATCGGCAATCACGAAAGGTACGTTGAGCATCCGTGCCAGGGTCTGCGCGAGCAAGGTCTTGCCCGAGCCGGTCGGGCCGATCAGCAGAATATTGCTCTTGGACAACTCGACGCCATCCTTGTCCTTACCGACGTTGCGCAGACGCTTGTAATGATTGTAAACCGCCACCGACAAGGCCTTCTTTGCGAGCGGCTGACCGATCACGTACTCGTCGAGCATCACGCAAATTTCCTGAGGCACCGGCAAGTCGGAAGTCGACGACTTGGTTTCTTCGCTTTGTGTTTCGTCGCGAATGATGTCGTTGCACAAGCTCACGCACTCGTCGCAGATAAACACCGACGGTCCGGCAATCAGCTTGCGCACCTCGTGCTGGCTCTTGCCGCAGAATGAGCAGTAAAGCAATTTATCTGCGCCCGATTTATCTGCCATTTATGTCTTTCCTAAATATTGATAAGTGCTGGTTCCGATTACGCGGCCGCGTCGCTGCGATTGCCGAGCACCTTGTCCACCATCCCGTACTTTACCGAATCTTCCGCGCTCATGAAATTATCGCGGTCGCTGTCCTTCTCGATGGTCTCAACCGTCTGACCGGTGTGCTTGGCCAGCATACCGTTGAGGCGTTCACGCAAGTAGAGGATTTCCTTGGCATGTATCTCAATATCCGACGCCTGCCCCTGGAAACCACCCGAAGGCTGATGAATCATAACACGGGAATTGGGTAGGCAAATACGCTTCCCCGGTGCGCCCGCCGCCAGCAGGAAGGCACCCATGCTGGCCGCCTGTCCGATACACAGCGTGCTCACGTCCGGCTTGATGAATTGCATCGTATCGTAAATCGCCATCCCTGCCGTCACCGAGCCGCCGGGCGAATTGATGTACAGGAAAATATCCTTGTCCGGGTTTTCCGACTCAAGAAACAGCAACTGCGCCACTACCAGGTTGGCGCTGTCGTCGTGAACCGGCCCCACCAGGAAAATCACGCGATCCTTGAGCAGGCGCGAATAAATATCGTAAGCGCGTTCGCCGCGCCCGCTTTGCTCCACCACCATCGGGATCAACCCGATGCTTTGCGGTTCCCAGACTCGATTATTGCTCATCGTCTTAGACATTCCCCATCAATTCGTCGAAACTGGTCGCCTTGTCGATAACCTTGACGCGATCCAGCACCCAGTTTACCACGCTCTCTTCCAAGGCAATCGACTCGACCTCGGACAAGCGCTCCGGGGAAGCGTAATACCAAGCCACCACCTCCTCCGGGTTTTCGTAGCTATCCGCATGTTCGCCCACCAGTTCGCGCACACGCTCCGAACTGGGGCGCAACTTATTGGCGCCGACGATTTCGGCCAGCACCAAGCCCAGCCGCACCCGCTGGGTCGCCTGTTCTTCGAACATCGACGGCGGCAACATCATATTACCCGGATCCATGCCGCGCCCGCGCATTTCTTCAGCCGCGAACCCTTGCAAACGCTCGATCTCCATCTCGATCAATGCTTTCGGCAAATCGAAGGAAGTCGTTTCGAGCAACGCTTGCAGCGACTTTTCCTTGACCTGCGCACGTACGCGCCGCGTCACTTCGCGCTCGACGTTTTGCTTGATCTCGGCACGCATCTTGTCCAGATCGCCGTCGTCGATCCCCAGGCTCTTGGCAAAATCGGCATCCACCGCCGGCAACACCGGCTCCGCCACGTGATTCAGGGTAATCTCGAAAGTAACCGTCTTGCCGGCCAATTCCTTGGCGTGATATTCCTGGGGAAAAGTCAGGTCGAAAGTTTTGCTCTCCCCGGCCTTCAAGCCGACGATCGCATCTTCGAAATCCTTCAGCGCATGTCCTTCGCCGACCACCAGCTTGTAGCCCTTGGCCTGGCCGCCCTTGAACTCTTCGCCGTCGAGGGTACCGCGATAATCGATTTCCACCTGGTCGCCCGCAGCGGCGGCACGATCGGCAGCCGCGTAGGTCACGCGCTGCTTGCGCAGGATTTCGATGGTCTTATCGATATCGGCATCGCTCACCGCAACCTCGGGACGCTCGACGCTCAAGCTGGCGAGGTCGCCGACCACTACATCGGGATACACTTCGAAAACCGCGCTGAACACCAGATCCTGCGAACCTTCCGGGGACGGCTTCGCATCGATTTTCGGGTAGCCCGCCACCTTCAGTTCCTTTTCCTTGACGGCATCGTTGAAACGCCGCTGCACGGATTCGCCCAGCACCTCCTGGCGAACTTCGTGGCCGTATTGCTGGGCCACCACTTTCAACGGCACCTTGCCGGGACGGAAACCGTCCATTTTCACCGTGCGCGCCAGGCGCTGGATACGCTTATCGACTTCAGCCTCGAATTGCGCCATCGGAACCGAAAATTCCAATTGTTTTTCCAGTGCGCTTACGTTTTCAGTTTGCATTTCCCGTTCCTCAATTTACTAAATGGTGGTGCGAAAGGGGGGACTCGAACCCCCACACCTTGCGGCGCTGGAACCTAAATCCAGTGCGTCTACCAATTCCGCCACTTTCGCGATAAAAATAACTTTCAAGGATACCACAAGGCAAAGATTGACGAAAATAGGCGGAATGCCCGGATCACTCCGGCCACAATCTTTCCTTGAGCCCCGATGAGCGCACCACCTCGCGCGCCACTGCCTGTTTCAGCACGGCTTCGCCGCCCCAAACCTCGATGCACCGGCGCGCGCGGGTGACGGCGGTATACACCAGCGCACGGTTGATTACCGGGGTAATTTCATCCGGCAACACCAGCAACACCTCGTCGAATTCCGAACCCTGGCTTTTATGCACCGTCATCGCATACACGGTTTCGTGTTGCGGCAAACGGCCCGGTGCAAAGTCCCGCGACTGGCCGTCGGCGCCTTGGAAATACACGCGCAGTTCGCCGCCGCTGCCTATCGCGATCCCGACATCGCCGTTGAACAGCGAAAGATTGTAATCGTTGCGGTTGATCATCACCGGACGCCCGTGATACCAGCCCTCGCGTTGCGGAATAAGGCCGTCGCGGCGCAATGCGCCTTCCGCCAGCGCATTGAGTCCGTCCACCCCGGCATAGCCCTCGCGGTGCGCGCACAGCACGCGGAAACGCCCGAATGCCTCGAACAGCGCAGCCGGCGCCGCGCCGCTGCGCACTGCCGCAAGATACTCGCGATAGCCCGCGAGCAGGCGTTGCGCCAGCAAAGTCCGGCTGCCGGGCGCCGCAAGCCCGTCTCTGCGCCACACCACCGCTGCGGACACGCCTCCAGCCAGCAAGCCCAGCGCGGCATCCGCCTCACCGTCACGGATAGCTTGTGCCAGCTTGCCGATCCCGCTGTCCGCGCCGAAACGGTAACTCTTGTGGAGCAGCGCAATGCTGGCGCAAAACGCGCCGCGCCCCGCGGCGGCGCCGGCACAAATATCGCCGAACACCGCGCCAGCCTCGACCGAAGCCAGCTGGTCCTTGTCGCCCAGCAGAATCAGACGCGCCCGTGGCGGCAACGCCTCGACCAGCTTGGCCATCAAGGCCAAGTCGATCATCGACGCCTCATCCACCACCAGCACGTCGAGCGGCAGCGGATGGTTGCGGTCATGGCGGAATACCGAAGAATCCGGGCGCGAACCGAGCAAACGGTGCAAGGTGCTCGCCTGCTCGGGAATCGCCGCCAGGATTTCCGGCGTCAGCCCGCCCCCCAGTTCGCCCACACCGGTAACAGTCATCCCCTCTCCCACTGGTGGGAGAGGGCTAGGGAGAGGGTAAGCGCTACCCAGCTGCCCCTTCGCCCCCCGCACCGCCTCCTGCATCCGCGCCGCCGCCTTCCCGGTCGGCGCCGCCAGGCGGATCGTCAACCCGCCCCGATATTGCATCTGCAAGACCGCCAGGATACGCACCACCGTGGAAGTTTTGCCGGTTCCCGGCCCGCCGGAAATCACGCACAGCCGCCGCAACACCGCCTTTTCCGCCGCCGCCCGCTGCCCATCCGGTTCAGAACCGATGTTGACGCCAAACAGCCGGTCTAGATCGGTTTGCAGGCGCGCCCCGTCCACCTCGTCGCAAGGCGTTGCCGCACGCGCACTCAAATCGGCGGCAAGGATTTGTTCGTAGCGCCAATAGCGCGCCAGGTAAAGGCGCTGGTGCTCGTCGAGAATCAGCGGCGCGAACGCACCCGGCGCCCCGACTAGCCGGCTGGCGCGCAATTGTTCGACCCATTCCACCAACGCCGGCAACACCACGCCCGGCTGCACGGCATCGTGCCAGCGCCGCTGCCCGGCACACGCGGCCAGATCGACGCACACATTGCCCTCAGACACCGCTTCGCTGGCCAGCCAGGCGGCGTAAATTACCGCGGCGCTCGCGTTGGGATCGTGGCGCAGTAAGGAGGAGGCAAATTGGCGGCTGAGGGGCGATAATTGATGGGGAGCGATCATTCGGGATAACTTAGGTTGCGAGATTTAATATCATGAGTTCAATTAAATAACCCATGTCGGCTTACGACCCTGAGCGGTCTATCACTGCTTGCTGCTCAATCATCCACTAGCAATCAAAGCGGTCATCCAAGGCCTGACATAACGGCGCGGCGCTGCTTCATTGCGTGGCGTCCGTGTTGGGAGATGGGTCAGGCAATTCGCAGCCTTTTCCACTGGAAGCTAACTCTAAATGCTCAATGAGCTTAAGTATCCTCGGTAAGAGCTTTTGATTTGCGATATCTATGCCCATGATGATCCTGTCGACATCATGTTCGATTTCATCGATCCGACCAGCGGGGAGCGTTAAGGGAAACTTTGAAAGTGTCTCTGACACCAGATCTAAATCCGACTTTAATTTGTCAATTTTTGGCATGTCATCCGTGAGAGACGAAAACTCCTGCCAGTGTGTCGTTTCTTCTTCGCCGAGGAGGCTATCCAAATGCTTAGCACAGCGGTCATATTCATCCAAGTCAAACCGAATCTTCCACTGCAAACTAGACATCTTCGTTCGAATTGATGCCAGTCGTTGAAGTTGGCTTGCTCGTCGAGTTGAAACGCTGGTATAAACAGACAATGCCAAGCTGAATAACGCAATGAGGATGGCTAGCACTGGCGCAGAGATATACATTTGTATTGCCTAACAGCACGGTAGGGCGCAATCCCCGAAGGGCATTGCGCCGTATGTTTCATTCGGCGCATTACGGCTACGCCTAATGCGCCCTACT
>CALMWM010000566.1 GCA_937873435.1 uncultured Gallionellaceae bacterium | reverse complement strand
AACGGCTGGTGGGTGAGCAGGAAAAACCCGATAATCAGCAGGTACAGCGCCATCACCACCGCGGTGATGCGCTGCATCAGCCAATCGCGCACGCCGTAGTGGGAGCCGGTAACGATGCGGTTCACCATAGCCATACACCCAGCAGCAAGGTCAGGGAAAGGCTGGCCACCAGCACCGCCACACTGCTGCGCCGGGTTTGCTGCAAGTCTATGCAGTAATGCATGTCCATCGCCAGGTAGCGCAGACCGGCGAAGAAATGATGCAGCAGCGCCCACAACAGGCCAAGCAGAACCAGCTTGGCGAAACCGCCGCCCAACGCCTGTTTGACCGCGACAAATCCGGCTTCTGACGCCAGCGAGGTTTGCAGCAGCAGCAGCGCCAGCGGAATCGCCAGGAACAGCAAGGCGCCGCTGGCGCGGTGCAGGATGGAAACTATCCCCGGCAAGGGCAGTTTGATGACGAACAGGTTGAGATGCTTGGGGCGGTGTTTGGTCATGATGCTTCCCTTCGCGAATTTATTGGAGGGGCGTAGAGACGCAAGATATTGCGTCTCTACATCGCCGCCGCCGCGACGGCTGGCGGCACGCGGTCGATCAGGCGCGGGTCGAACGGCTTGGGAATAATGTATTCCCGACCGAAGGACAGTTCGGTCAGATTGTAAGCCTTGAGCACTTCGTCCGGCACCGGCTCCTTGGCCAGTTGCGCGATGGCCTTGGCCGCGGCGATCATCATCGGCTGGGTGATGGACTTGGCGCGGGCATCGAAAGTGCCTTTGAAAATATAGGGAAAACCCAGCACATTGTTGACCTGGTTGGGGTAGTCGGAACGGCCAGTCGCCATGATCAGGTCGTCGCGCACCGCATGGGCTTCGGCGGGCGAAATTTCCGGGTCGGGGTTGGCCATCGCGAAGGCGATCGGGTTGGCGGCCATGCTCTTGATCATTTCCCCGGTTACCAGGTTGGGGCCGGATACGCCGATGAATACGTCCGCGTCGACCATCGCATCGGCCAGGGTGCGCATTTCCGTTTCCTTGGCGAATTCCTGTTTGTGGGCATTGAGGTCGCTGCGGCCGCTGTGGATCACGCCCTTGCTGTCCACCAGCGTCATGTTTGCCTTGTTGCCGCCCATCGCGATCAGCAAACGCATACAGGCCAAGCCCGCCGCGCCCGCTCCCAGGCAGGTCAGCTTCACCTCGGCGACCTGCTTGCCTTGCACTTCCAGCGCGTTGAGCAACCCGGCGCACATCACGATGGCGGTGCCGTGCTGGTCGTCGTGGAACACCGGTATGTCGAGGCGCGCTTTCAGCGCCGCTTCGATTTCGAAGCAATGCGGCGCGGCGATGTCTTCCAGGTTGATGCCGCCGAAGGTCGGCGAGATATTCACCACGGTTTCGATGAAGGCAGCGGTGCTGGGGGCGTCGATTTCGATGTCGAACACGTCGATGCCGGCGAAGCGCTTGAAGAGTATCCCCTTGCCTTCCATCACCGGCTTGCTGGCGAGCGGGCCGAGATTGCCCAGGCCGAGAATCGCCGTGCCGTCGGTGATCACCGCCACCAGGTTGCCCTTGTTGGTGTAGCGGTAGGCGTTGGCCGGGTCCTCGGCGATGGCGCGCACCGGCTCCGCCACGCCGGGGGTATAGGCCAGCGACAGGTCATCGGCGGTGGCGCAGGGTTTGGATGATTCCACTGAAATCTTGCCGGGCTTGGGAAACTCGTGGTAATCGAGTGCTTGCTGTTTCAGTGTGGTCATTCAAATTCCTTTTTAGCTGTTAAAGCCGGATGGACGCCTTGTGACGCCCACCCGACCTAGCCCAATTCGTTCAAATAACAGTGATGCCTGGTGTTGCACTTGCTGGTGCGCAACTCCACCGGTTTGTCGCCGTAGGTGTAGGCGATGCGGTGGATGTCGAGCAACGGCGTGCCGGCCGCCAGGTTCAACAGTTCGCCGGTCGGCGCATCGGCGGCAATCGCCTGGATGCGCTCTTCGGCACGAATAATGCGGGTGCCGTAGCGCGTTTCGTAAAGGCTGTAGAGCGTGCCGTCGAATTCGCTGATCATGGTTTCCGACAAGCCCTTGAACAACGTCGCCGACAACCAGATATCGTCCAGGATCACCGGTTCGCCGGAGAGTTTCAGCAAGCGGCGCAAAAGCACCACCGGGGAGCCGCGTTTCAATTCCAGACGGTCGGCGATGTCGCTGTCCGCCTTGATGCGCTTGCAGAAAAGCACCTCGTTGAGCGGCTCTTCTTTTTTGCCGTTGATTTCGACCATGCGCAGGAAGTGGTACTGGGTATGCTCCTCGGTATGGGTCGCAACGAACGTTCCTTTGCCTTGGCGGCGTATCAGGATGTTTTCCGCAGCCAGTTCGTCGATGGCCTTGCGCACCGTGCCCTGGCTGACCTTGAAACGGTTGGCAAGCTCCAGTTCGCTGGGAATCGCTTCGCCGGGATGCCACTCGCCCGCAACCAGGCTTTGCGTGATCAAAATCTTGATCTGCTCGTACAGCGGGCGAAAAGTAGGGGTCGAGTGAGACTTCGTCATAGGTCGCCTTTATAACATGAACAAAAAAACATCGTCAACCATCTTATATAAGACATAAGATATAAAATGATTATTGACATGGATAATATAGTCAAATATATTTTGTCACATTATCTGTCGGTGTTCTATATCTTCACCCCCTAAAGTCGTTTTGAATATTCCGGTTGCGTGAGGCTCGCCGCAACGGCTTTCACGCTTAACTCAAGGAACCGCGCCATGACCAAGCATTACCGTCCCCGCCGCTCCATGCTTTACGTACCCTGCAACAAGGTGCGCTACCTGGAAAAAGCCCGCGAATTACCGGTCGACTCGCTGATTCTCGACCTGGAAGACCCAGTGCTGCCGGAAATGAAGGATGTCGCGCGCAGCAACGCCGTGGAGGCCATCCGCCAGGGCGGCTTCGGCCATCGAGAACTGGTGGTGCGTGTCAACAAACTGGATACGCCGTGGGGCGAGGACGATGTGCGGGCGGTGGCGAACATCGGCGCAAACGCCATCCTGTTCCCCAGGATCGAGAGCAAACAGGATGTCCAGGCCGCGCTGGCAGCCCTCGATAGCGCCGGCGCCGTGGACATGCCGATCATGGTGCTGATCGAATCGCCGCTGGGGGTGTTGCACGCCGAGGAGATCGCCGGGGCATCCGAGCGGATCGCCTGTATCGTGATGGGCACCACCGACCTGACCAATTCGCTACACGCGCACGCCACCCCGGAGCGCCTGCCGATGCTGCACAGCCTGTCGCATTGCGTGCTGGCGGCGCGCGCTTTCAAGCGCTCGATCGTTGACGGCATCCACACCGAACTCAAGGATGCGCACGCGTTCGAATACGCCTGCCGCATGGCGCGCGACTTGGGCTTCGACGGCAAATCGCTGATCCACCCCTACCAGATTTCCTATGCCAACGACGTGTTCACCCCCAAGAAGGCCAACCTCGACATCGCCCGCCGCGTCATCGCCGCGATGGACGATGCCAAGACCGCGGGCTGCGGTGTGGCGGTGGTGGACGGACGGCTGGTGGAAAACCTGCATGTCGAAACCGCGAAGCGCATGTTGGCGACTCATGAACTGATCGAAAAAGCCGGAAAGCCGTAGTTTTCCTGACCCGCCGTGTTCAAGCGCCTGCTCAATCGCTTCCTGATACACCCCGTCATCTTCGTGCTGGCGTTGCTGCTGGTGTTCGAGGAATGGCTGTGGGAAGCGCTGTCCGGCGCGCTTGCCAGGCTCTCCCGCTTCGTGCCGTGGCAGCGCATCGAGACTGCCATCTCCAGCCTGACGCCGATGCGGGCGCTGGCCTGTTTTCTGATCCCGGCGCTGACACTGCTGCCGTTCAAGCTCGCCGGGGTATACCTGATCGCACACGGGCAGATCACGCTGGGGATAGCCACCTTCGTGGCCGCCAAAATTGTCGGCACAGCACTGGTCGCCCGGATACTCAAGCTGACCAAGCCTGCTCTGCTGACGCTGGCGTGGTTTGCCGCGGTGTACGAATTCGTTACCCGCTGGGTAAAAATCGCCAAGGACTGGATCAAGGCCACGCCTTCCTATGCGCTGGCGCAGCGCCATCTCGAAAATTTCCGCCGCGTCCGCCAGTCAGTATTCCGGCGCAAACTGGCAGTGAGCAAGCAGCGCGCCAAGCGCTGAAACCCGCTTGATTTAGTCGGGATTTGTATCTAGCATAGGAATATGTTTTCCGAAAGGTTGCCCCCATGATCACCCCACCCTCCCTCA
>CALMWM010000565.1 GCA_937873435.1 uncultured Gallionellaceae bacterium | reverse complement strand
GTGAATTTCATTGACCAGGGCGGACTTGCCGATTCCCGAATATCCGGCAACCATCAACGTCTCGGCACCACCGGCTGCGATGCGGGAAAAGCAATCTTCCAGAATGCGGGTTTCTGCCGCGCGTCCGTAAAGTTTTTGCGGTATCTGAAATTTTCCTGAAACGTCGCATATACCCAGCGCGAAATTCTCAACGATCCCGTTGCGAGCAAGCTGCTCTCGGCATTTTTCCAGATCCCAGATCAGGCCAGGAATGCTGTTATAGCGATCCTCGGCCTTTTTGGACATCAACTTGAGGATGATGTTTTCTAAAGCCGTGGGAATGTCGGGGCGCAGTGCCCGGATTGAAGGTGGGGGTTTGGCTATATGACAATGCACCCAGCCGATGGCATCGTCGGCCTGGAACGGGTGTTTGCCCGTCAATGTTTCATGGAATGTGATGCCCAGCGAATAATAGTCAGTGCGATAATCGATTCCCCGGTTCATCCGGCCGGTCTGTTCCGGCGACATATAAGGGAGCGAGCCTTCCAGCAGGCCGGGATTGATGGCCTCCTGCTCCTGGCGTTGCAGAAAGGAGGCCAGGCCGAAATCGATGAGCCTGAATTCTCCGGTGGCGTCGTTCAGCAGAAAATTACGCGGATTCAAATCCTTGTGGATGATACTGCGTTCATGAATATTCCCGATGATCGCTGCCATCCTGACCGCAAAATCCAGGAACGTAACGAAGTCGATTTTGTTCGATGTTATGGCTTCCGTTAAAGGTCTTCCGTCGAACGACTCCAGGATCAGCGCCAAGCCGTTATGATGTTTTTCCAGGGAATAGGCCTTTGAAACTCCCTGCACATCGAGTTTCGAAAGGACTTCATACTCATGTTTCAAGCGGGCCAGATCGAAATGAGTGGGGTACGGAGCGCTCGACAGTTTGATGACCACCGGAACATTGTCGGCCACCCTTGTTCCACGGTGGATCAACGTCCGTTCGTTTTCGAAGATTATTTCGTTGATCTGGAATCCATCTATGTTCAGTGCCATGACCTTGCCCCCCCTACTTACAGATGACCTTGTTTCTACCATCCCTCTTGGCCTCATACAGCGCATCGTCGACTCTCTTGTTCAGGCTTTGAATACCGTCGTCACGCAATAACTGCGTAACGCCAAAGCTGCACGTGATGTTCCCGATTGTTTCGAAGGTATGGCTCTCAATTTTTTCTCTTAGCTTTTCTGTTACAACCCGAGTTTCTTCCAGCGTGGCCTCGGGAAATAAAATCATGAATTCCTCGCCGCCCCACCTGGCGAAGACATCGCACTCCCTGATGTGTGCAGTAATCAGTGCCACGAATTCCCTTAGAACAGAATCGCCCGCTGCATGTCCGTGCCTGTCGTTGATCGCCTTGAAATAGTCGATATCGAGCATGGCCAACGCCATGGCGCGGTCATATCTGCCGCAGCGATTGATTTCGGCTTCGAGCACGCTATCGAACTTCATCCGGTTATGCGCGCCGGTCAGCGCATCCCTGGATGCATGGTATTCGAGCTCCTTGTTCAACCTTTCGAGTTCGAGGTTTTTCTGCTGCAATTCCGCCGTACGCGCCAGCACCTCCTGTTCGAGAACCATCCTGAATGCGTCTATGGTGAGAATGTCGGCATAGGATCGCAGCGCCATGGTCATCGCCGTCTTGAACTTCCTGCTGGTCAGTTCGGTTTTTTCCTTGTAATCGTTGACATCGTATTTGGCTATCACCTCTTCTTCAGGCGCCGTACCCGGTTGGCCGGTGCGCAGGATTATCCTGATAAATTTGTTGTGCAGATTTTCTCGAATGAATTCGGCCACGTCCAGGCCGGCGTCATCCTTTTCCATGACGATGTCGAGCAATATCAGGGACGCATCGGGATGATCCTTGAGCAGTTGTTTGGCCTCTTCCCCCGAATAAGCACTAAGGAATTCGAGTTTTTTTCCCTGGTAAAGATAGTCCTTCAGAACAAAGCGGGTGACGGTATGCACCTCTTGTTCATCGTCGGCGATAATGATCTTGATTCGGTCATTCGCGTCCCCTGGTTGAGGTTTTTCCGATATGCCGGATTGCTTGAAAGCCAGTTTACTCATTAGAAATCTCCCAAGCCGGACGAGCCGGAACCAACGTTATATCTGCATCCCCGTCTTGCAAGGATCGTTACGGTCAACTTTGTTTGCCCAATCCAACAGTTAATTCGGTGAGCAGATCCAGCGCCTTTTTGTATTCCAAATCTTCGATCAGATCGCCGATCTGGTCTAACAAGCCGCCAAGGCTAGTATCGTAGGCAGCATTGCGCAGCACCAGGAAGGCGTCGTCGGCAGCGGCATTTTCTTCCATCAGCAGCGTTTTGAGCCGGGCCAGCAACGGCGCGATTTCAACCGCACCTGCGCTTTGCCTGACGCCAGCAGGCAAAGCGCTCAGGGACAATGCGATATGGCGTACCGATTCGGCAAAGTTTTCCACCAATGCGGATACCGCCCGCCCTTCGGAAAGCGCCAGTTCGAGCTCCCTGGCATGAGCGGAAAGCGTCCTCGCACCAATGCTGGCCGCGCAGGATTTGACCGAGTGCGCCAAGCGTCGCGCCTCCCTCTGTTCGCCGCGCTCGACCAATTCGCACATGCGGCTGCCGGCGTCGCCGAAATCGCGCCTGAAAATTTGCAGGATGCGCAGGTAGAAGCTCTCCTTCCCCAAGTGGTAACTCAGTCCCTCGCTGGTGTCGATGCCATCCAGATGGAGAAGCCAGGATGAGGTTTCCCCCAACGGCGTGCTCGCCGGAGTTCGCCGCCCTCCAGTGTCGGAAGAGTTTCCGCTCATCCACCGTTGCAGCGCGGCATACAACGCATCGGGATGGATCGGCTTGGCGATGTGATCGTTCATGCCGGATTCCAGGCTGCGCTCGCGATCTCCAACCATGGCATTGGCGGTCATGGCGATGATGGGAAGATCGCGAAAGCGCGCGTCGGCACGTATCAGCCGGGTGGCGGCAAAGCCGTCCATCTCTGGCATCAGGATGTCCATCAACACCAGATGATAAGTGCCGGCCAAGACTTTTTCCACCGCTTCGCGGCCATTAACCGCCTCGTCGATGGACAATCCCGTCTCGTTCAGGAATTCAATCGCAATCTCGCGGTTAAGCGTGTTGTCGTCAACCAGCAATATGCGCATCCCGCTGAGGTCCGCGGAGGGTTTTGCCAAACCGTCCGGCGCATCGGTTGCCATCGCCTCGCCGGACTGATCCAACGGAAAACGGACGCTGAAGCTGAAACAGCTTCCCTTGCCGGGCGTGCTTTCCACCATAAGATTGCCGCCCATGAGTTCGACCAGCTTTTTCGAGATCGTCAGCCCCAGGCCGGTACCGCCGTATTTGCGGGTGGTCGAGCCATCGGCTTGGGTAAACTCCTGAAACAGATGATCCAACTGCTCGGGGTCCATGCCGATGCCGCTATCTTCAACCGAAAAGCGTAGCGTGGCCGCCTCGGCGTCTTGCGCTACCATGCGGATGGCGAGCTTGACGTAGCCTTGATGGGTAAATTTGACCGCGTTGGAAAGCAGGTTGGTAATAATCTGGCCGAGGCGCAGGGCATCGCCGATCAGGGGTGGGTATCCGTCCGGCAAGAGCTGTTCCGGCAAGTCGAGCAGCAGTTCGATTCCCTTTTCATGGGCGTGCTGGCGCAGCAAGCCCAGAGAATTTCCGGCAACCTCCCCTGGCCTGAAACGCGCTTGTTCCAACTCCAGCTTGCCGGCCTCGACCTTGGAAAAATCCAGGATGTCGTTGATGATGCCGAGCAGCGAATTGGCCGTGTAGTATACCTTGCCAAGGTAGTCCTTCTGGCGCGTCGTCAGTTCGGTTTTGAGTGCCAGATAGGTCATGCCGATGATGGTGTTCATCGGGGTGCGGATTTCGTGACTCATGTTCGCGAGGAACATCGACTTCGCGTGGGTGGCACACTCGGCCTTCTGGTTAGCAGCTTCCAGCTCGATATTTTTCTGCTGCAATTCCGCTGTACGTGTCTGCACCTCCTGTTCGAGAACCAGCCTGAACGCGTCCATGGTCATGATGTCGGCATGGGAGCGTAAGGCCATGGTCATGAGCGTCTTGAACTTCCTGCTGGTCAGTTCGGTTTTTTCCTTATAATCGTTGACATCGTACTTGGCTATCACCTCTTCTTCAGGCGCCGTACCCGGTTGGCCGGTGCGCAGGATTATCCTGATAAATTTGTTGTGCAGATTTTCTCGAATGAATTCGGCCACGTCCAGGCCGGAATCGTCATTTTCCATGACGATATCAAGCAATATCAGGGATGCGTCGGGATGTTCCTGGAGCAATTGCTTGGCTTCTGCTCCCGAATAAGCACTCAAAAATTCAAGCTTTTTTCCCTGATACAGGAAATCCTTGAGAACCAAGCGGGTGACGGCATGAACTTCTTGTTCGTCGTCGGCAATAATGATTTTGATTCGGTCTTCCACCCCATTTTCTTGAGGCTTCGCCGATAGGTCGGATTGTTTAAAAGTAAGTTTGCTCATCCCCCCCCCTTAGCCGGACGAGCCGGAAGCATTGCAACGAAGCCCGCGCACCCCATCCATCAATGGATATGCCGATCGAGAAATTTAGAGCATATTGTCGAATCAACATAGCATCAATATCTTAAACGCTGTAAGGCCACACACTGGTCACCAGGCGGTGTTCTGAATAAGGATGCCATCAACTAAAATCGAAGCCATTGTTCATGCCCGATGGCTCTGCTTTTGTCTTATGAAAGAAGCCGAAAACTTCGTGCATTTTGTCAACCACAGCATCCTCGGCAAAATATTTGACCTCATCAAGCACCAGCAGATAATCCTCTTTAGGCAGAATACGCACCAATTCCATCAACTCGAATTGCGCCAGCATCGCTTTCAACATGACGTGAACCTCTTCGCGCGTGATGGTCAGCGTAAAAATTTTCTCGCAGAGTATCTTGGGGACACTGTTGAATAAGTTTATAAACTTGTCCAACATGGGAGCCGGCGCATTGGAGAGAAAATGGGTGACGATGGTATTCAGAAGAACTTCGTACTTCTCGTGCGTCTTGTAATGGGGTACAGAGAGCAAGCTCTTCTTGTCGAGCTGGCCGGCCACCAACAGCTTGCTCATCTGGCGGGAAAATTCCCGGTAGTTCCTTAGTATAAAGGTCATTCCCCATCCGCAGGGCGTAGTCCAGCATGCGGCGTCGCCGATAAACACCACATTATCTTCCGCGAGCTGTTGCGACAATGCCCCAGAGGGATACCAGCCGTACTTCAATTCCTTGATTTTCAGGTCATGAAAATTGGCTGTGGTCGGCTCCTCGCGAATAATGGTCATGTACTCTTTTTCCATCACTTCGCGTGACACGCGTTCCTTGCGCAGATAAAAGGCAAAAGAAAACGAAGTATTTTCGTTCAGAATTTCGTATTCGAAAACCGGCCTGCCGCTTGCCATCGAGGCGGAAACATCTGCGTTGGTATCCTCGAATGTCTGCCACATCATATAATCACCGACTGCCATGCCGTTCAAGCCGTCGGGATGCTCGCCGATGCTGCCGAAGACGGACCACCAGTAGTCGTGATCGCGATTGATGGCGTATTTCTTAATGATGGGAGAGTCGTAGCCGGAGGCGTCGATCAGCAGCCTGGTGCGAAAACTGCCTCGGGTCGTTTCCACAGTGACGATCCCGTCATTTACGACGCTATCGACATAAGCGCACTGATCGAGAACTTCGGCACCGTTGTTTTTCATCACCTCCCGCCAATGGGGAAGCAGGGTCTTCTCATTGATGTAAGGGTAGCGGTCAAACAACTCCGTTTTCCAGGAAACATCGGCCCCACCGAATGTCTGGGTCATGAATCGGGTGACGCCGCTATAGGTGTAAGGCATCACTTTTTCATCGACCACATCGAGGGGAACAAACCAGCTTCTGGAAGTCTTGCCTGCCTCACCCTTGTCTGCAAGCAATACCTTATGGTTGTAGGAAAGTTCCGATCCGACCGCCAATCCTGCAGGCCCGCCACCAACAATTACCACATCGTAAAGTTCGATCTTTTCCATAAAAACTCCTTTCCATATCCGGCGTTCCCGAGTGTCAATCAATTGCATGGCACCCGGAAAAGGTGGTTGTTCACAGGTTTGCTACGGGAAAAAAGGATTGGCCTGACTCCATGCATTTTCGCTGGTGCACAAAAAACGTGGGCATCCAAGCTGGCCTCCAGCACATAAAATTGGTGTAAACTTGCGCCAACAAAACTTATAGTTTACATCATCAATGCCCGGTGTCCTCCCCTACCTGCTGGTTGCACTGCCCTACGCCGTGCTCGGCTGGCATTTCGGTCGCTCCTTCATGCCCGCCAAAGCGCCGCAGCCAGCCGCGATGCCGTCGTGGGGGCGTTTGGTAACGATCCTTCCACTCGCGTTGCACGGCTGGTTACTGTTCCAGGTGCTGTTCGCAGGCAACGGGCTCAATCTCGGCATCGGCAACGCCATCCTGGCCATCGCCTGGCTGACCGTGCTGGTATATTGGCTGGCGAGCTTCCATTACCCGCTGCAAGGACTGCAAATGCTCGTTCTTCCGGCTGCAGCCGCCTGCTTGCTGGTCGCCGCAATGCTGCCGGAAGCGCACCCGCTGGAGCATACCGGACTGCCGTTATTCACTGCACACCTGCTGGTTTCGCTGCTGGCTTACAGCCTGTTCACCATCGCTGCGCTGCACGCGCTGCTGATGGCACTGACGGAACACCGCCTGCACGACCACATGCTGTCGAAACTGCTGCGCAACCTGCCGCCGCTGCTGACCATGGAAACCCTGCTGTTCCGCATCATCTGGGCAGGCTTCGTGCTGCTCACGCTGGCCATACTCAGCGGCGTGCTGTTCTCCGAGGAACTGTTCGGCAAGGCGCTCCAGCTCAGCCACAAGACGGTGT
>CALMWM010000564.1 GCA_937873435.1 uncultured Gallionellaceae bacterium | reverse complement strand
TCGGAAACCAGATCCTGGTGCGGCGAAAACTGGTCGTAGGGCAGGGTTTCCCAATCCGGTAACAGATGCACCGCCAATGCCGGGGAAAAATAGCGTATTTCTTCATGCAGGCGTTGAGCGTCCAGCGCCGAGGCCGTGAAGATCACCAGCGGCCTGGTCTGGGGCGCCAGTTGCGCCAGTGCCAGCGCATCCGCGGAGCCATGCAGGAAGGGTAGTTGGCGGCGTTGTCCGGGGGCAGGTAGATCGAAGCGGGGAAGCATGTCGGATGAGGCGCAAAAGAGCGCATTATAGGGTAATGCAGGTAAAATTTCAGACAGGAAAGGGCGGGAGGGCGATTCCCTTGATCAGCCTGAGCGGGGTGTGTTTGTATTCAGGCGGCTGATGCACGAATGCCGCAATTGATCAGCATGATCGAAACGTCATCGCGGAATTTGCCAGGCTCGACAAAACGGTAAACGTCTTCTACCAATGCGTCGAAGCGCTTTTCGGGACGGTTGCTGGTCATTAGCTGCCAGATTCGGTCAAAACCGAACTGCTCGCCTTGGCTGTTTTCCGCTTCTTCCAATCCATCGGAAAACGCCAGCAATTGTCCAGGTTGCTGCCATTGAATGATTTCAGTCTCGGCCACGAAGGTTCTATCCAGGATGCCAAGAGGGAGGTTGACCGAATTGAAGCGGTATTGTTGAGTACCATCTTCGGAAACGAAAAATGCGGACGGAATCCCGCCATTCCAGACTTCGATAAGCCGATTGCGCGTATCCAGGCGAGCCACGATTGCCGAAACGAAACGCTCGGCGGGCGATTGTTGCTTCACCGCCCAGTTCATCTCCTCGACGATGCTGGATACGGGCAGCCCCTTGGACGCCATGCTGTAGAAAATATGATTGATGGGAACCAGGTTCAAGGCCGCTGCAAGCCCATGCCCGGTTGAATCGGCAAGCATGAAATAAAGTTTGCGGCGATAGCGATGGGCCGCGATCAGGTCTCCTCCGACTTTTTCGGCCTGTTTGATGTGGTAGCGAAGTTCCGTGTCGCGCAAGGTCTCGGGATGCATCATTCGGCTCATCAGGTCAGCCACAATCTGACGCTCTTCTTCGGCGCTGCGCCAATACGATTCCAGCTCCGCATTTTTAGAAACCAGTTCGCGCCTGGCAAGCAGCAGGCTCGCGCTCCTTTCTATGGCTTGGATCAATTCATTGAGATCGACCGGTTTGAGGACATAGTTGTCTACCCTGAGCTTGATGGCGTCCAGCAGGTTGGCTGAATCGTTGAATGCAGTGGTAAAGATTACCGGTGTCTCGGGGGAATGCTCCTTGATGGCCTTGGTCATCTCCAGGCCGTTCATGATCGGCATCATGATGTCGCTCAACACGATATCAGGACTGTTGTCCATAAAACTTTCCAGCCCTTGCTGGCCATTTTCCGCTACCCAGAACTGGCCAAATTTTCTTTGTAAAAAATGAGTGATCTGCTTACGGATGATTTCGTCATCTTCGACATAGAGTAGCGAAAGCGTCTTCAGATGGTCTGATGTATTCATCGTGATCCTCGGGTTTGATACTTTTCGCCGGGAAGGGGAAAAATGAATTTCGCACCTTTTTCTGTATTGCGGCAAGTGTTTTTCAATGGAGACACGCTTCGCCAATCATTCTCGTCATGCGATTACCCAATTTTCAAGGTGTCGGTCTATATGACAACAGTATATATAGGGTCAGTCTGAAACCAAACAGCGGACTTTGCTTCGATAGGTAAATCGCTGGAAATGCTATAGGAGATTTCCCCGCCTGGAACAAACCTTTTATAGACATGCTATTGTAGTAATTGGTTGTAATAATTACGCCATCAAAACGACAATTAAGGCTGGAGGCTGCTTTATGTCACAGTGTGATTCCCCCGATCTGAAGCAAAGACTTGCACCGATCTTGCAGAAACATGGTCGCGATCCGACCAAAGTGCTGCAGATTCTGCGTGAGATTCAGGATACCGCTCACTGTATTTGCGGGCAGTCCATAGACCTGATCGCCGAACACCTTGACCTGCCGCGCGTGCGGGTGGCCGGGGTGGCTGGGTTTTATTCTTTCCTTGCCGGCGGCCAAGCCTGTGGCGAATATCGCGTACTATTTTCCGACAACATCACCGACCACATGCTCGGCAAAGCTGAGTTGATGGACTATTTCAGCAAGAAACTGTGGCTGGAACCGGGCAAAGTTTCGGAGGACGGTTTGGTCAGCGTGGATAGCACTTCCTGTACCGGGATGTGCGATCAGGGGCCGGCAGCGTTGGTGAACGGGATGCCGCTCACCAACCTGGATGAAAACTGTCTCGACCTGATTTGCGAACTGATCCGCTCGCGCAAGCCGGTGTCCGATTGGCCGCCGATGCTGTTCGAGGTGCAGGACAATATCCTGCGCAAGGACGTGTTGCTGGGCGAGGCGTTCGAGCCGGGGGCAGCGCTCAAGGCGACGCTGGCGCGCGGGCCGCGCGAGACTTGGGCCGAGGTGGACAAATCCAATCTGCGCGGGCGCGGCGGGGCAGGCTTCAAAACCGCCTCGAAATGGTCGTTTTGCCATGCCGCTATTGCCGAAGAAGAGGGCCACGTAGTATGCGACATCGGCGACCGCGCCGAGCGCATCATGGTGTGCAATGCCGACGAAGGCGAGCCGGGTACCTTCAAGGATCGTGTGTTGCTGAATAGTTACGCCGATCTCGTGTTCGAAGGGATGACCGTCGGTGCACGCGTGGTCGGCGCCCGGCGCGGCTTTCTGTATTTGCGCGGCGAATACGCCTATATGCTGGGCAAGCTCGAAGGCGTGCTGCAGCAGCGCCGTGAAAAAGGGTTATTGGGCAAGAACATCCTTGGCGAGCAGGGTTTCGATTTCGACATCGAAATCCATCTGGGCGCCGGCGCGTATATTTGCGGCGAAGAATCCGCGCTGATCGAGTCGCTGGAAGGCAAACGCGGACGTCCGCGCAACCGTCCGCCGTTCCCGGTGACGCACGGCTATCTTGGCCATCCGACAGTAGTGGACAACGTGGAAACCTTCGCTTGCGCGGCCAAGATCGCGCTGCACGGCGGGGAATGGTTCGCCGCGATGGGAACCGGGCAATCAGCCGGCACCAAGATTCTGAGCATTTCCGGCGATTGCGAACGGCGCGGGATTTACGAATACCCGTTCGGCACCACGATACGCCAGATTCTGCAGGACTGCGGTGCCGAAGATCCTTATGCGGTGCAAGTGAGCGGGCCTTCCGGCACCACCATTTCCTGGAAGGAATTCGATCGCATGATCGCCTTCGAGGATTTGGCGACGGCGGGTGCATTCATGATTTTCAAACGCGGCCGCGACCTGTTCCAGATGGCGCGCAATTTCAGCCATTTCTTCGCCCACGAAAGTTGCGGTTTCTGTACGCCGTGCCGGGTAGGCACGACGCTGATGCAGCGCATCATGGACAAGATCGACGGCGGCCACGGCACAGCTTCCGACCTGGAAGAAATGAAGAACCTCGGCCAACTGTTGAAAACCATGAGCCACTGCGGTTTGGGTACATCGGCGGCGAATCCGGTGCTGGATACGCTGAACAAATTTCCCGATGTTTACGAGCAAAAACTCAAGGCACTGGCATTCGAGCCAGCCTTCGATCTGGACGGCGCATTGGCGACCGCTCGCCGCATTACCGGGCGGGACGACAAGGAAGCGCATTTGGGGGCGGAATCATGAGTAATACCATTACCATCGACGGCCAGACTATTCCTTTCCAGGAAGGCCAGACCATCATGGACGCGGCGCTGGCGGCAGGGGTCTATATTCCTCACTTGTGCCACAACCCGGAATTCACGCCGCACGGCAGTTGCAAGCTGTGCACGGTGACGGTCAACGGGCGCAACGTCGCCTCTTGTACCATGCCGGCGGTGGAGGGGCAGCAGATCGCGAACAATACCGATGAACTCAACGCCAAACGGCGCGCGCTGACGCAAATGCTGTTTGTCGAGGGCAACCATTTCTGCCCTTTCTGCGAGAAGAGCGGCAATTGCAACCTGCAGGCGGTGGCCTACCATCTCGACATGATGAGCCCGCATTACAACCATTTTTATCCGGCGCGCGAGGTGGATGCTTCCCATCCCGACATCCTGCTCGACCGCAACCGCTGCATTCTGTGCGAATTGTGCGTGCGCGCCAGCCGCGATGTGGACGGCAAGGAGGTGTTCGGCCTGTCCGGGCGTGGCATCGACTGCAAGTTGGTGGTGAATTCTTCCAGCGGCGATTTGGTCGATACCGACCTGGCCGCGACCGACAAGGCCGCGAGCGTTTGTCCGACCGGCGCGATTATCGTCAAGCGGCACGGTTTCAGCGTGCCGATCGGCCAGCGCATTTTCGACCACAAGGACATCAGCCAGGTACAGTTGGAAGCAGCACAGAAGGAGCGCGGTCATGAGTGAAAACAAGAAAATCCGCGTGGCGACCTGTTCGCTGGCCGGCTGTTTCGGCTGTCACATGTCGCTGCTCGACATTGACGAAAAATTGCTGACCTTGCTCGAACTGATCGAGTTCGACCGCACCCCGCTCACCGACATCAAGCATTGCAGCCCCTGCGACGTGGGCTTGATCGAAGGCGGGGTGTGCAACGCCGAGAATGTCCATGTCCTCAAGGAATTCCGCAAGAACTGCAAGGTGCTGGTGGCGGTAGGCTCCTGCGCGATCACCGGTGGCATTCCAGCTATGCGCAACAACATCGGCTTGTGGGAGTGCTTCCAGGAGGTTTACCAGTTCGAAGGCGGGCTGGAAGGCGGGCAGGTGCCCAACGACCCCGAGTTGCCGTTGCCTTTCGACAAGGTGCACCCGATTTACGAGGTGGTGAACGTCGATTATTTCCTGCCTGGTTGTCCGCCACCTGCCGATGCGATCTGGAAGTTCCTCACCGATCTGCTGGCTGGCCGGGAGCCGAAGCTGGAATACGAGATGCTGCATTACGATTGATTTGAACCGCCAGGACGCCATGAAATTTTGACGTCATAGAACCGTTAATTAGGAACCGTATCATGACTTTCGCACTGGAAACCGCAGAACATCCTGAAAAACTCAAGCGCGTGGTGATCGAGCCGGTCTCGCGGGTGGAGGGCCACGGCAAAGTGACTTTGCTGCTGGACGAAAACAATCGCGTACATCAGGCGCGTTTTCATATCGTCGAATTTCGCGGCTTTGAAAAATTCATCCAGGGGAGGCCTTACTGGGAAGTGCCGGTGATGGTGCAGCGCTTGTGCGGCATCTGTCCGGTGAGCCACCACCTGGCGGCCTCCAAGGCGCTGGACATGATCGTCGGCGCGACGCTGACCCCCACCGCCGAAAAGCTACGCCGTCTGATGCACTACGGCCAGATATTGCAATCCCATGCCCTGCATTTCTTCCACCTCGCTTCGCCCGATTTGCTGTTCGGTTTCGGCAGCGATGTGGCGACGCGCAATATCGTGGGGGTGGCGGCGGCGTTCCCGGAAATCGCCAAGAAGGGCGTGCTGCTACGTAAATACGGCCAGGAAATCATCCGTATGACGGCGGGTAAGCGTGTCCACGGCACCGGCGCGATACCCGGCGGGGTGAATAAAAACCTGTCGCTGGCGGAACGCGATACGCTGCTGGCGGACATCGAGCAGATGATCGCCTGGAGCCGGGATGCGGTGGAATTGATCAAGAAAGTCTATAGCGACCGCCCGGATTTCCACAACGGCTTCGGTTATTACCGTTCCAGCTTCATGAGCCTGGTGCGCGGCGATGGCGCGCTGGATCTTTATCACGGCGGCTTGCGGGCGCGCGACGAACACGGCCAGACCATTTTCGATCATGTCGATTACAGCCATTACTGGGATTACATCCACGAAGAAGTGCGGCCGTGGTCCTACATGAAATTTCCCTTCATCCGCTCACGCGGACGGGAAGAAGGCTGGTACCGGGTCGGCCCGCTGGCGCGGGTGAATAATTGCGACTTCATTCCGACGCCGCTGGCCGAGGCAGAAAGAATCGCATTCAAGGAATTCGGCGGGGGCAGCGCGACCCAGGCCACACTGGCCTATCACTGGACGCGCATGATCGAAATGCTTCACGCCGCCGAGAGCATCCGGGAACTCCTGCACGATGGCGATTTGCAGGGCGACGACCTGGTGAGCAAGGGCGAGCGCCAGTTGCGCGGCGTCGGCGTGATCGAGGCCCCGCGTGGCACCCTGATCCACCACTACCGCATCGACGAGAACGAGCAGATCGTCCGTGCCAACCTGATCGTCTCCACTACCCACAACAACCATGCGATGAACGAAGCGGTGCGCCAGGTGGCCCTGCAATACCTGGACGGCAAGGTGCTGACAGAAGGCCTGCTCAACCACATCGAAGTCGCCATCCGCGCCTTCGACCCGTGCCTGTCCTGCGCCACCCATGCGCTCGGCAAGATGCCGCTGGAAGTGGAGCTGCTGGATGCCGAAGGGGCGGTGATCGACCAAATCGCAAAAAATACCAGCGGACAATTTTGCATTTGATTCCTCCGATCCTGATCTTCGGTTACGGCAACCCCAGCCGGGGCGACGATGCCATCGCTCCGCAACTGCTATCCCGCCTGGAAGCGCTGCAAATCCCTGGGGTCGAGCTGGTCACCGATTTCCAGTTGCAGGTCGAGCACGCCATAGACCTCGAAGGCCGCGAACTGGTGCTGTTCATCGACGCCAGCGTATCCGGCGCAGCGCCCTACACATTTTCCCGCCTGCTAGCGCAACAGGACAACAGCTACACCAGCCACGAAATGAGCCCCGCCGCGGTACTGCACGTCTACCGGCAAATCAATTCCGAACCGCCGCCGCCCAGCTACTTGTTGGCGGTGCACGGCGAGTTTTTCGATCTGGGCGAGCCATTGAGTGAAGCTGCAGCAACAAATCTCGAAGCGGCCTTCATCCTGCTGCAAAAGCTTTGTGCCGACCAGCGGAAGGAAGCTTGGGAGCGGCTAATGGTAGACGGCGTTGATCCTGAAAAAGTATAACGGGTCGGGCGTAGCGTAATCAGAGTCAAGACAACCACTCGACTGGCACAAAAGTTTGTATTTCTATTGGTTCGCAAATGCACGAAGGTTTAATTGAACCAAGAGCAGCTGGTCAAGTACCCCAGCGTGGATGTACGAAGTCTTTTACGTGGAGGTGAAATGAGTATCGACTTCGGTGGAATTCGACGGTTGTGCGTTTTGTTTGGTCTGCCGCGCTTAGGATGCGGGATGCGAAAGGCTATCAGGATTTCAAGTTCAGCAGTTCCGTCTTGATTTCAACGATGTCCATCAAGGTGATTTTGGTGAACTTGTCATTCCGGTACAGTTGCTCGATCTCGATCACGCAAAAATCTTCACCCCAGTGAAACACCTTACCCCGGATTTTGTAGGTCGTCGCCTCTCCATCCGAATCCAGGCTGAACTCGGCGGTGACGACTTGCTTGGCATTCAACGGCGGCATGTTGCTCTTGGCATCGTTGACTCCCAGGCACAGGGTGACCTCGGAGAGGTCCCTGAGCGTGCAGGCAAACACAGCGCTGTCGTTCGCATAATGGAGCTTGGCAGCAAGCGTACACTTGACGCGCTGTTTCTTGCGCCTGTCGGCAAGAACCAGGGTATCGAAGTCGGGCGTGACCAGTATCGCCGGCGTTTCGGCGTAAGGCCCATCCGGCATCACACGATGCCCATTTACGGTTGTTTCGAGCATCGGTACGCACTTGTCGACGACATCGCCGATCAGCGTGATGATGTTTCCCTTGCAAAACTGGCCGCCGCGGCCCAAGTCGGCGCGGGTAAAATAGTCCAACTGGTTTTCCATCTCCGTGGTATCAGGCAGGAGCAGTTGGAAGGTATGCCATTTGTCGAAAGGGACTAACTTGTCTTCGGCGCCCCGGAAACTTTTCGGAAAACCCTCGTCATCATAAAGAACCGCGTCGCGGCCGCAGAGAACCTGGTTGTTTATGCTGTAGGCGATGACGATGGTGCGGAAAAAAAACTGGCGGTGGGTTTCAGGATAGTAACGCAGCTTCTTGCCGATCGGAAAATGCTCATTGAACAGTTTCACCAGGGCACGATCAAAGACAGCAGCCTCGTCTTCGCTGTCAGAATTTGATGAAGTGAGACTTTGCCAAAGCGTCTTTAACATATTTGCCTCTATTCCATTTTCAGTTTGACTTGGGTGTTCGTCAGGCAAGCATCGAGCAGGCGGGAAGGTAATTCGGATTCTCTATGCCTGCGGTTGAAGCGGTAGCTGAACTTATCCCGTTGTCCTACAGATTCATAATAGCAGAAACCGTGGAAAAGCAGGTTCTTCTGGTATCGCCCGATACTGCACTCATTTTTACCCGGCAACACGGGACACGGAAAATTCAGTCAGGGAAAATGCGGCTTCTGATAGCGGCGCGGGTTTGGCGATGGCATAACCCTGGGCGTAGTTGATCCCGAGGCCCTTGAGTTTTTGCAACGTGGCGGTGCTTTCGGCGTATTCGGCGATGGTCTTGATTCCCATCACCTGGCCGATATTGTTGATGGCTTCGACCATCGCGCTGTCGATGGGGTTGTTGACCATGTCCTTGACGAAAATGCCGTCGATTTTCAGGTAATCGACCGGCAGATTTTTCAGGTAACTGAAAGACGACAGGCCGCTGCCGAAATCGTCGAGCGAGAAGCGGCAGCCGATGGCCTTGAGTTCCTCGATAAAGTCGGTGGCCTTGGCGAGGTTGGCGATGGCGGCGGTTTCGGTGATTTCGAAACACACTTTGCCTGGCGCTACGCCGGTGCCTTTGAATTGGTTGAAAACAAAATGCAGGAACTGCTCGTCGCCGATGGATTGGCCTGAGAGGTTGATCGCGCAGACAAGATCGTGGTACGGGTTGGCGACCAGCCAGTTGAAGGTGTGGGCGACCACCCAGCGGTCTACCGAGCGCATCAGGTTGTAACGCTCTGCCGCCGGGATGAAAGCGTTGGGCGGAATCATCTGGTTGTTTTCATCCAGCATCCGAATCAGGATTTCGAAGTGCGCGACTTCGTTGTTGCCCGGCTCCAGCGCGATGATAGGCTGGAAATAAAGCTGGAATCGCTCCTCCTCGAAGGCCTTGGCAATGCGTGCGACCCAGTGCATTTCGCCATGTCGGCGGGCCATTTCCTCGTCGTCGTTCTGGTAAACCTGCACCCGGTTGCGGCCCATGTCCTTGGCTGCGTAACAGGCGGTATCGGCGGCGCTCAACATGCGTGCGGCGGTGCCGCTGTTCTCGGAAATTTCCACCAGGCCGATGCTGGCGCCGACGGCGAAGGTTTTTTCCTCCCATTCGAAGCGGAATGCCTTGACGGCTTCCAGCAGGGCGTCGGCGATGGTCATGGCTTTTTCCATCGGGCAATTCCCCAATAGAACGCCGAATTCGTCGCCGCCTAGGCGCGCCAGCGTATCCGTGCCGCGCACATGCTCCTTGAGCATGGCGGCCAACTCGCGCAATAGCTGGTCGCCGACGCTGTGGCCGCAAGTGTCGTTGATCACCTTGAATTGGTCGAGATCAAGGTAGAGCAGGGCATGGCGGTGGTGCAGCGAGGATGCGCTATTGATCATTTCGGCCAATTGCAATTCGAACTCGCTGCGGTTGAACAGGCCGGTGAGGCTGTCGTGGCGCGCCTGGTAGGAGAGCTGTAGCGCCAGCATGGTTTTTTCGCTGACATCGTTGAATACCAGCACCACGCCGATGATTTCGCCTTGGCGATTGCGGATTGGCGCGGCGGAGTCCTCGATGTGCAATTCCTTGCCGTCGTGGCGGATCAGCACGGTATGGTTGGCCAGCCCGACGATGCGATTTTCGCGCAGTGCCCGTGCTACTGGATTCTCGACGGTTCTACGGGTGGTTTCGTTGATGATACGGAATACTTCTTCCAACTCTTTGCCTTGCGCCTCTTCATCGCGCCAGCCGGTCATGGTTTCCGCGACCGGGTTGAGGAACGTGACCTTGCCGGCAGTGTCGGTGGTGATGACGGCGTCGCCGATGGAATTCAGGGTAACCTGGGCGCGTTCTTTTTCCTCGAACAGTATGCCTTCCATACGCGTGCGTTCGGCGATGTCTCTTTCCAGAGCATTCGTCATTTCGGCAAAATCGCGGGTGAGTCGCGAAACTTCATCGCGCCCCAAGGTGGCGGGCAACGAAACCGAGAAGTTGCCGGATGCGATCTCGTCGGCGGCGCGGGACAATAGATTGAGGCGGCGGGTAAGGGTGCGCACCAACAGCCAGGCGATGCTGCCGCCGAGAAGGATCGCGGCCAGGGTGTACAACATGCCTTTGTGCGTGACGGCATCCAGTTCGATCTGTACCGGCGCGATATCCAGCAGGACACGAACATAGCCGATGCGCTGGCCGCCGGTTTTGATCTCGGCAAGGCTGTCGATCATGCCGTTGTGCAGGATTTGTGCGTGGCCTTCAGCACCGTTGCGCTTTAACGCCGTAAACAATTGGGTGCTGGCGGCATCGTTCAGTACCAGGTTGAACAGGTCGCGATCGGTGGATGCGCGGACTTTGCCACGGTTGTCCAGGATCATCGCAAGGCGCAGGTGGGGGATGCTCTTCAGGCTGTCGGCGAGTTCTTCCAGACCGTTCACGTCATTGCTGATCAGCCAGGATTGGGCGTTGGCGGCCAGTGTTCGTGCCATGCTTTGCCCTTCCTGGGAAAGCTGGTGTTGCATGAAATCGCGTTGGCGCGTGACCATGTCGAACACCACCAAGCTCATCAGGATGGCATGCAGTAGGATAACCCCGGCGACCATGCGGCCGCGTACGCTGTGAAACAGAAGATCCCGAAGTTTTTGGAGTGGCGGCACGGAGATTACTTGGCCGCCTTGAGCTTCATCTGCCCTGGCAGGCCGATAGCCAACTCATAACGCTTGAGGAAGTCGAGCATGGGTTTGTAGTTGGCGTTGCCGGCCAGTTCGAAATGGGCTTGGTCGGATTTGAACTGT
>CALMWM010000563.1 GCA_937873435.1 uncultured Gallionellaceae bacterium | reverse complement strand
CGCCGGGAGCGCCCGTGAGCGAAGGGCTACCGGAAATCGTCGTGGCGGGCGCACCGTTCAGGGTAGTGCTGGGTGACGCGCCGGCGAAGGTAACTGGGAGTGTGCCGGTAATGCTGCCGGCCTGCATGGCAACAACAGGTCCACTGGTTGAATATATTTTAGCCGCAGGAAGGGTAGTCGTTCCCAACAAAGCACCTGAGGGGCTATTGACGAGAGTGGCGTTCGATGAGGCATTGAGCGTCAAGCCTGATGCCGATGCGCTGGCTGTCACTCCGGCCAATGAGGTGCTTGCTGCCAAAGAACCTATCGTTGTGGTTGCTGTTAAACCCGTCATCGCCACCTTGAGGCTGCCGATTCCTGCACTTACCACTACGTTTCCTGGCTGCCCCGGAGCGGCAGGAGTGGCGAGCGCGTGCACATGGGTGGGCAACTGGCTGGTTGTTAATTGGATGGACGCTGCCCCACCACTCTTTCCAGGCAGATACGTTGCGTAACGGGGATCAACACCAACCACCACCCGACCACGCAAATCGGGCAACCCAAAGGTTGATCGTGCATCACCGCCATAGGTCACACCGATCAAAGAATATAGTGCCTGATATTGATTTATTTGCTGCATGGAACCATCAGCCAAATGAAAACCGGTGAGGTCGGTTCTGCTTCCGGCTAAGGCCATGATGCAAATGCCGGATATCAGCGGTTCAGCCGCACAGGCTTGGCTGTCTGAGCTCCAAGTGGCGCTCCCGAGCAGGCTTGCGGCCAGGGCGAGCGAGAGGGCGGATTGTTTTAATGCGTGTTTCATGGCGATTCTCCTGGTTTAAAGTAAGCGCAAACGATAATGAAACGATTTCAGGGGGCTATTTGTCACTGCCGTCTTACCTGCTGATGCGGAAGTGCATAATTGCACAATGAGCGACAAATATAAGGGCTTATCTCAGTCCTTGGTAGCTATCGGTACTACTAGCTAGGCAAATCGGCGATTATGTGTTAAGGGTGGATTCGATCTGGTGCTGAAGACAGCTGTCCATGAGGGTGCGAAGGTCGTCGCGTGCGCGCTGCAATTTTCTGGAAATTTGGCACCATTGCCTGGTGTTCGCAGTATTTATGGCGTTTGTATGGGGGGTAATGTTGTTGCGGTTGCCGTACTACACCCCGTGCTGCTTCAGCCATTCCTTCATCCTGCGCCAGCCGTCCTCGGCGGCTTCCTTGCGGTAGCTGGGGCGGTAATCGGCGTGGAAGGCGTGGGGTGCGTCGGGGTAGAGATGGATTTCGGATTTGCCGCCGGCTTGCTGGATGGCGGCGCGCATGTCTTCCACGTCGCTCGGCGGTATTCCTTGATCCTGGCCGCCGTACAATCCCAGCACCGGTGCTTTCAGTTGCGCGGCCAGGTCTATGGGGTATTTCGGGGTGAACTCGTTGGTTACCCCGTCGAGCCGGCCATACCAGGCCACGGCGGCCTTGAGGCGGGGATTGTGGGCGGCGTACAGCCAGGTAATGCGCCCGCCCCAGCAGAAGCCGGTGATCGCAAGGCGCGAGGTGTCGCCGCCATTGGCCTTGGCCCAAGCCTCGCAGGCGTCGAGGTCGCTCATCGCTTGCGCGTCCGGTGTTTTGGCGACGATGCTGTCGAGGATTTCCTGGATGCTGGCGATCTTGCGCGGATCGCCTTGGCGCGCGAACAGTTCCGGGGCGATGGCGAGGTAGCCGAGCTTGGCGAGGCGCCGGCAGATGTCGGCGATATGTTCGTGCACGCCGAAAATCTCGGAGACCACCAGGATCACCGGGAAAGCGTTGCCGTTGGCCGGTTGCGCGCGAAACGCGACCATCTCGCCGTCGCCGACGGGAACCTTGATCTCGCCTGCCAGCAGGCCGTTGCTGTCGGTCTGGATGGCGGTATCGGCCATCACCGGCTGGGTGGCGAGGGCGAAACCCGCGCCCAGCATGGTGATCACAAAAGAGCGGCGGCTGACGGGCAGGCTGGCGGGTACCAGGCTGTCGAATTCGGGGTTGGCGGATCGGCGGGTGGGATTGCTCATCTCGTTATCTCCTCTTGAAAAAGGTAGGATGGGTGGAGCATGGCGATACCCATCGTCGTTGCGCGCAATTTTGATGGGTATCGCTACGCTCCACCCATCCTACGGCAAGCTCAGTTCCGTAGCGCCATGAGCGCCATTTCCAGCGCGCCGGCTTTGCTTTGGTGCCCCGCGACAAAGCGCCCGCGATGGCAGAATATGCAACCCTTGATGCCGACGACGGCATCCAGTTCTTCCCCGTCCAGTCCGCCCCAGCTTGCAGGTAACGGTTTGCGGTTGTTGAAGCTGCCCGGGTAATCCGGCACGGTGTTCACGTGCCATTTCGTCTGGCTATCCGGGGAAACCACGTACAGGACCTGTTCGTATTCGGGCGAGCCCAACACGGATTCCTTCCACGGCACGTCGCAGTCCAGTACCAGCAGGCGTCCGGCTTCCAGCAAAATTCCTTGCGCCACGACGGCGCGTGCTCGTTCGGCGCCGTTGGCATCGCGGATGACGTTTTGCAATATGCTGCTGGCCAGGCTAACCGCGCGTTCGAAGGCATCATTCCGGGCTTGCGGGGTGGAGTCGTCCTGCCAGCCGGGATTGAAGCCGCCAATCACCGAAGAAACCGACATGACCGTGACCGACGAGGCTTCCTTATGCAAGGTGACGCCGCAATCTATCGCGTCTACCCCTTGCACCAGCCAGCGGTCGACCCGCGCCGCGGCAGCCGCCGATTCGCAAAGCTCCGCGCCCAGTTCGCGCCAGACCAGACCGAAAGCGCTGAAAGGGAGGCCGTTTTCGCGCGCTTCCTTGTATTCCAGTTGGTGATGGTCGAAGCGGCAAACCGTCGGGTCGAAAACACGCCCGACATCGACCAGAATATCCGCCGCATCCAATTGTTCCTGGTCGCGAGTCCGTATAATCGGCAGGTTCGGGTTTACCAGGCGCAATGCGGCCGTGGCCAATACTTCGTCCGCATGGAAAGACCCCGAGTGGGTCGCTGCAACTGCGCCTGGACGCTGTAGGGTAGAGTAAAGATTCGACACGTTACCTCGCTATAATCATGAAAGTTACTTTGTTGGTTCAACATTAACATGAAGAAATCGTTTTGAAAAAAATTCTCGTCAGATTGCAGGGCAAAACCCTGATCCTCCACTACCAGGTCAAGCCCGGGCTGGTGCGCAACGGTGCGGGCTGGGCGACTTATATCGAGGTACTGCCCAGCACCGACCTGGCGCGTTTGGACCTCAAGGGGCTGACGCCGGAAATGTTTTGCGTGAACATTTCCGACATGGTGAATATTCGCGGCCTGTTTTCCGGCGAGGTGGAAAATGAACAGCAGATCGCGGTCGCGCACTGGGAAATGAACGAGGAGGGCTATCTGGCGGCGCTGGACAACCATGCGGCGAAATTAACCCATCTGCAAATCGTCAATTGCCTCGAAACACTGCCGGGATATGTGCAGGAACTGGACAACCAGTTCATCGACTTCGAAGAAAGCGTCGTCTCTCACGGCGCCGGAGAAAATGCCGACGCCAGCGGATACCGGCTGACCATCGTGAGCGAAGACATGGGGGATAAAATCGCTCCTTATGCCTTTTACAACCTGGACACCCGCAACGCGCAAGGCTGGCAGGGCATCCCGCCGACGCCAGTTGACCGGGATGCCGTGCGCAATGCGCTGGCAAACAAGCTGCAAGCCATTATCGAAGCAGGGGTGCCGGTCACTCAGGTTTACGATGAAACCGATTATGCGCTGGCAGGGTGATTACACTACCCTTGGTTTTGGCGTTACGCGTTAGCGCTCATGTTGCCCCGGAACGTAGCAGTGCGCGCCACGCCAGCACAGCCGCAATCGCTGGCGCCAGCCACAGCGGAAACCACAACGCGAATAGCCAGATGAATAACCGTGTCTCCGGGTGAGACGGTTGATGCGCGAACAACTGGACTAGAACCCACGCAGCCACACCGCAAACAGGCACCAGGGCGAAATAGCAGAGAATCAGCCGAGACAACAGCAGGCGGGCCAAGCCGATTGGTCGTGTGCTTCCGGGGACAAGCAGTCCTGCATTGTTGAACGCAGGCCAACATGCCATCATAGCCACCGCCGCGGCAAGAAATACCAGTAGCGGAATCGGAGCGTCTTTGCCGAAAGCGAACTCCCAGGCAATGCCGATTAGCCAGAAAGCCGAAGTCAAGAGGCTGGTCGCGAATACGGCCCGAAGTGTGTGGCGCGGCGTGGTCATGAATTTTCAGCTTGTTCCAGGCAACGAAAATATCCCCAAATCCGGTGGGGCGGATTAGGCGCTTTATCCTCGTTCAGGGCAAGCGCTCGAACTTCTACCTCTTCTGAGCTTATTTTCCCAGCGCCAATTCCAGCACAGCTTCCAGCCCGCCTTCCGGGTAGTTGCGCAGTGTAAGCGTGCCGCCGTGTTTTGCGGCGATGTTGCGGGCGATGGTGAGGCCCAGGCCGGTGCCGCCGGTTTCGCGGGAGCGCGAGCCTTCGCGGCGGTAGAACGGGTCGAAGACGGTTTCCAGTTCTGCTTCGGGGATGCCGGCACCGCGGTCGCGGATGCGGATCAATGCTTTCGCGCCGGCCCGGCTGGCGCTGACCTCGGCGCTGCCGCCGTATTTGACGGCGTTGTCGACCAGGTTGTCGAGGCAGCGGCGCAGTGCATTGGGTTGCGCCTGTAGCGAGATACCGCTGTTGCCGCCGAAGTTGACGTCCTGGCCGGCATCGGCGGCATCCGCGCAGACGCTGTCGAGCAGCGAATCGAGATCGAGGCGTTGCATCTTTTCCGCGGAGTCCATGCTCTGCGCCAGTTCCAGCCCTTCCTTGACCATGCCTTGCATGGCCGACAAATCGGCGACCAGCTTGGCGCGCAGGGTCTCGTCCTCGACTTTTTCCAGGCGCAAGCGCAAGCGCGTGAGCGGGGTTTGCAGGTCGTGGGTGATGGCGGCGAGGATGCGTGTGCGTTCCTGGACATGGCGATGGATGCGCGCCTGCATCGCGTTGAAGGCGCGCGCGGCATTGCCGACTTCGGTCGGCCCGCGTTCCGGCAGCGGCGGGTGCTCGAT
>CALMWM010000562.1 GCA_937873435.1 uncultured Gallionellaceae bacterium | reverse complement strand
TCAACTGGAAAGTTTTGGACGCTGTTGCCTGGAAACTATTGGATGCTGATTGACAATCTGTCCGCAAAGTGCAATCTTGATGTATATTTGATCGCGAATATTGACTTGTTTTGTCATAAACAAACATAAAACGGAAAGGTGATGTCAATGTTGGTTGAATTTAGTGTGGGCAACTGGCGTTCGGTAAAGGAAACTCAAACCCTCAGTCTGGTCATGTCCAAGGGCGACGAGTTGGCCGAAGCCAATGGTTTCATCCCATCGGCACCGGCCACCACCGGCTTGCTTCGTTCCGCCGCGATTTACGGAGCCAACGCGGCGGGCAAATCGAATTTGCTTCGGGCAATGAGCACCATGAAAAGAATGGTGACGGACTCCGCAAAAGAACAACGCGGCGATTCCGTTCCGGTGGTTCCGTTCAAGCTGGATAACGCCACGGAAGGCGCTCCATCCGAGTTTGAGGCGATCTTTGTTGCAGATGGCGTTCGCTACCAATATGGGTTCTCCACCACTGCCGAGCGGATTCATGAGGAGTGGCTGTTTGCCTATCCCAATGGACGTGCCCAACAATGGCTGGGGCGGACTTGGAATGCCGAAAACGAGGATTACGATTGGGAAAAGTGCAAGCCTTTGACCGGACAAAAGCAGCTTTGGCAAAGTTCCACGCGGCAAAATGCCCTCTTTCTATCGACGGCTGTCCAGTTGAACAGCAAGCAACTGCAACCGGTGTACGACTGGTTCAAAAAAACCCTGCGCACGGCTACTTCGGCAGGCTGGTCTCCGGCATTTACCGCCTCGCTGTGCAAGGATGCCGAGCAGCGCGTGAAGGTGCTGGAATTTCTGAAGGCCGCTGACCTCGATATTCAGGACATTGTTGTCGAATCGGAAAAATTTTCAGTCAAGCATCTTCCCGATGAGATGCCGGATGAGCTGAAATCCTCGTTGTTGGCAAAAATGCCGAATAACGAAGTATTTGATATCAAGACGGTACATCTGTCGCCGCAAGGTCGCTTGGTGTCTTTTGCTTTTGAAGACGAGTCGGACGGCACACAGAAGTTTTTCGCCTTTGCCGGCCCTTGGCTCGATGCCCTGAGCAACGGCTACGTGCTGGTTATCGACGAGTTGCACGATAATCTCCATCCGAAGATGGTTCAATTTTTGGTGCAACTGTTCCACAACAACGAGACAAATTCGAAAAATGCGCAACTGATCTTTACCACCCATGAGACTTCCATCCTCAGCCAGGAGGTCTTCCGCAGGGATCAAATCTGGTTTTGCGAAAAGGACGACGGGCAATCCACCCGGCTCTTCCCTTTGACTGATTTCAGCCCACGAAAGGGGCGGGAGAATCTGGAGGCCAACTATCTTGCGGGCCGCTACGGTGCATTGCCTTACCTGCGCGGGCTTAAGGAAAACGGCACGGAGGCGAAAGATGGGAACCGATAACCTTCACCACAAACGCAAGCCCAAGTCCCTTGATGAGTCCAAGCGCCGTAAACCCGTTCGAGCGAGCTACGACAAGGTGCTGATTGTCTGCGAGGGATCAAAAACCGAGCCGCTGTATTTCCAGGAGCTTGTCGATCACTACGAAATCCATAGCACCAACGTCAGAATCAGCGGTGATTGCGGCTCCGACCCGGTTAGCGTGGTAAAGCATGGCATCCAGTTGTATCAAGCCGAGAAACAGGCGGCAAGCGGCCCTTTTGACCGGGTGTATTGCGTTTTCGACCGCGATGCACATGCGAATTATCGGCAGGCCAACGAAATTGTTGGTGGAGTAAAACCCAAGGGTGTTTTCTTCGCAACCCCGTCCGTCCCGTGTTTTGAATATTGGCTGCTACTCCATTTTGACTACACCACTGCCCCTTATTCCGCCGTCGGCGGGACGAGTTCCTGTGCCGCCGCCCTCAAAAAGCTCAACAGCTATTGGCCTGAATATGCCAAGGGCCGTGCCGGGACTTTTCTGCATACCCTGAACCTTCGCAATGACGAACTTGGCTACGCCAAAGCCAATGCAGGGCGCGTTCTCAGCGCGGCTGGCGAAAACCACACAGATAATCCTTCAACCCATGTACACGAATTGGTGGATTATTTGCAGGGCATCAAGAAGCACCCACCCCAATGACCCTTATCCTTCGCCACCGGATAGCGTGGCAAACCGCTTTTTTCGATGATATTCCGGGTGCCAGTGCCGGCCTCTTCCCACGATGAAAATCGCCCTGATCCGCCCCAATCTCGGTGACTATCGCGCTGCTGACGCGATGCCGCCGCTGGCGATGGGCATCCTTGCGGCGCGTGCGGCGGGACACGATGTGGTGTTTTACGACGACCGGGTGGAGGCCGTACCGGCTGAGATCGACGCCGATCTGGTGGCCTTGAGCGTCGAGACTTTCACGGCGCGCCGCGCTTACCAGTTGGCCGGGCGTTTCCGCAGCCAAGGCAGTCTGATCGTGATGGGCGGCTATCACCCGACCTTCCTGCCCGACGAGGCTTTGGAACACGCCGATGCAGTGGTGGTCGGCGATGCCGAAGGTGTCTGGGAACAGCTTTTGTCGGATGCCGCCAACGGTGGTTTGCAGCGTATCTATAGCGGCAACCATCAGGCACAGCTGTCGGACTACCGGATCGACCGCAGCATTTTCGCCGGCAAGTCCTACGCGCCCATCGAATTGATTCAATATGGCCGGGGTTGCCGTTTCGTCTGCGATTTCTGCTCGATCCACCGCTTTTACGGTTCACAGGTGCGCATCCGTCCAGCCGATCAGGTGCAGCAGGAACTGGCAACCCTCAACCGCCGACGTTTGCTGTTTTTCGTCGACGACAACCTGTTCAGCAGCGAGGCGGACTTGGGAGCGTTGCTGACGATCATCAAACCGCTCAAGCTGCGTTGGGCCTGTCAGATCAGCATTGACGTGGCGCGCAATCCGGCTTTGCTCGACCGGCTTGCCGAAGCGGGCTGCCGATTCGTCCTGATTGGTTTCGAGAGTCTAGAAGAAAAGAACCTGTTGCAAATGGGTAAACGCTGGAACCACGTCGCCGGCAGTTATACCCAGGTGGTCAGAGAACTGCATCGGCGCGGCATCGGGGTTTACGGCACCTTTGTGTTCGGTTACGACCACGACACCCCTGACACCATCCGGCGTAGCGTCGATTTCGCGCTGGAAACTCGCCTCGAAATTGCCAATTTCAACCCCCTCACCCCGATGCCCGGCTCTATGTTGTACAACCGCCTGCGCGACGAGCAACGCCTGCTCGCGCCGCAATGGTGGCTTGAACCGGAGTATCGCTACGGCGCCCCGATTTTTGTCCCCGGTGCGATGAGTGCCGAACAATTGGCAGAAGGCTGTTTCGAGGCGAAACAACAGTTCTATGCCTGGTCCTCCATTGCTCACCGGATACTAGGCAGTGACCGGCGCTTCTCGCTATTCGGCACCGCCATGACCACCCTGGCCAACCTGGTTTCCCGTCGCGAGGTGTACCGCAAACAGGGACGCCTGCTGGGTGCCTGAAGGAAAATAAAAGTGAAACTCACGCTAATCAAACCTACCATTGGCCGCCGCGAACACAGTCTCTACGTCGATGAAGGGCGGATGGAACCGCTGATGCTGGGAGTTCTCGCCGGGCTAACCCCGCCGGATATTGAAGTGGCATTATTCGATGACCGCATGGAAACCATTCCTTATGACGAACCGACCGATCTCGTTGCCATCACGGTTGAAACCTATACGGCGCGTCGCGCTTACGAGATTGCCGAGGAATACCGCAAGCGCGGCGTTCGCGTCATTTTGGGCGGCATTCATGTCGCGTTGCTCCCCGACGAAGCTGAAAGCCACGCCGACAGCATCTTTATCGGCGATGCCGAAACAGTTTGGTCACAAGTCATCGCGGATGCCCGCCGCAACAGACTCCAGCCTCGCTACTACGGACCGCCAGGTGCGGCTCAGGGTGGCGGGATACAACCGCGTCGCGATCTGTACCGCGGCAAAGGCTACCTGCCCATTTCCCTGATGCAGTTTTCGCGGGGCTGCCGGTTTGCCTGCAATTTCTGCGCGGTCAGCCAATATTTCGACAGGAAGCATTATCTGCGCAGAATCGATGAAGTCGTCGCGGAAATTGAGAACCAGGAACGCCGTTTTCTTTTTTTCGTAGACGATAATATCGCCTCCAATCAAGCCGCGCTCAAGGAACTCTGTCACGCGCTGATTCCGCTCAAAATCCATTGGATCAGCCAGGCCAGCCTGGACGTGACACATGACCGAGAATTGATGAGCCTGATGGAAAAAAGTGGCTGTTGGGGCAACGTCATGGGATTCGAATCTATCAGCGCTGCCAGCTTGCGCGAGGCCCGCAAGTCGCCCAACATCCCCGGTTTCATCGACTATCATCAGGAAGTGCGCATCCTCCGCGACCACGGAATGCAAACCTGGGCGGCATTCACCCTCGGCTATGACCACGACACGCCCGACAGCATTGCAGCAACGGTGGATTTCGCCTTGCGTAGCAAGTTTACCTTTGCCGCCTACAATATTCTCATGCCGTATCCCGGCACACCGCTGTATCGCCAACTCGCGGAACAGGGCCGGCTGCTGTATGACGGAAAATGGTGGCTGCACCCGGAATACCGCTTCAATCAAGCTGCGTTCGCACCGGCTCTGATGTCAGCCGCCGAACTGAC
>CALMWM010000561.1 GCA_937873435.1 uncultured Gallionellaceae bacterium | reverse complement strand
TCGCCGTAATCCAGCAGCGCCCACGGCGCATGTTCGCGACTCGATCCACAGCCGAAATTCTCGCGCGCCAGCAGGATTTCAGCCCCTCGGTAGCGAGCCTGATTGAGCACGAAATCGGGATTCAACGGGCGCCTGGAATTGTCCATCCCCGGTTCGCCATGATCCAGATAGCGCCATTCGTCGAACAGGTTCGGGCCGAAGCCGCTGCGCTTGATCGATTTGAGAAATTGTTTGGGAATGATCGCGTCGGTATCGACGTTGGCGCGATCCAGCGGCGCCACCAGTCCATCCAGGCGGGTAAATTTATCCATTTACTTGACTGCCTTCTGAATGGCCTCGCCGCCCTTTTCGATATCCTTCCCGACACCATGCACGGTATTGCAACCGACCAACGCGAACATCGAGCCCACCATCAGCAACGCAACAATTTTTTTAAACATGACTATCTCCTGAATACACGCCGATAATTTTCACAACCAAGCCCGAACATCCGCGAAATGTCCTGCTATCGCTGCTGCCGCCGCCATTTCCGGGCTAACCAGGTGCGTCCGTCCGCCCGGCCCCTGGCGTCCCTCGAAATTTCGGTTGGAAGTCGATGCGCAGCGCTCGCCCGGCTCCAGACGATCCGCATTCATGGCCAAACACATCGAGCAACCGGGATCGCGCCACTCGAAACCGGCAGCGATAAAAATCTTGTCCAAGCCTTCCGCCTCGGCCTGCTGCTTGACCAGACCGGAACCCGGCACCACCAGCACTTGCTTGACACTAGCAGCCTTATGCTTGCCTTTGGACACGGCAGCTGCCGCGCGCAAATCCTCGATCCGCGAATTGGTGCAGGACCCAATAAACACCTTGTCCACGGCGATCTCGGCAATCGGCATATTGGCTTGCAAGCCCATGTAGGCCAAGGCCCGCTCCATGCCGCCACGTTTGACCAGATCGGCTTCGCGAGCGGGATCGGGAACGCACCCGTCCACCGCCACCACCATTTCCGGCGAAGTACCCCAGGTCACTTGCGGCTTGATCGCGTCACCATCGAACTCTACCGTTATATCGAAATGCGCGCCGTCGTCGCTATGCAAAGTTTTCCAATAGGCCACGGCCTTGTCCCACAGATCGCCCTGCGGCGCAAAAGGACGCCCCTTGATGTAGTCGATAGTGGTCTCGTCCGCCGCCACCATGCCGGCGCGCGCCCCCGCCTCGATGGCCATGTTGCACAAGGTCATGCGCCCTTCCATGGAAAGCGCGCGAATCGCCGCTCCGGCGAATTCGATGGCATAGCCGGTACCGCCCGCCGTGCCGATCCTGCCGATCACCGCCAGCGCGATGTCCTTGGCGGTCACCCCCTTGCCTAGTGCACCTTCCACTTTGACCAACAAGGTTTTGGATTTCTTCTGCAACAGGCATTGAGTCGCCAGCACATGCTCCACTTCGCTGGTGCCGATGCCATGCGCGAGCGCGGCGAACGCGCCGTGGGTGCTGGTATGCGAATCGCCGCACACCACCGTCATGCCGGGCAGCGTTGCCCCCTGTTCCGGGCCAATCACGTGAACGATACCCTGGCGGATGTCGCCCATCTTGAATTCGGTAATCCCGAAGTTGGCGCAATTGTCGTCGAGCGTCTCCACTTGCAAGCGCGAAATAGGGTCGGCAATGCCATGCTCGCGGCCGGTGGTCGGCACGTTATGATCGGCCACCGCCAGGTTGGCGGACAAGCGCCACGGCTTGCGTCCAGCCAGACGTAACCCCTCGAAGGCTTGCGGACTGGTCACTTCGTGCAGAAGATGGCGATCGATATATAACAGCGCGGTACCGTCGGCTTCCTCATGCACCACATGGGATTGCCATAATTTGTCGTAAAGCGTTTGCACACTGAGTTCCGTATCGGAGGAAAGCTGGTATTATTTCATACTAAGGTTAGCTCGGGTAGAGCAGCCTACAGCAAACGCCCTCCCGACGCAGACTCAAGGCAATTCCGCCTGTATGTTTTTAGCAGCATAAGAACTTTTATCGCAGGTTTTCCGTTTGCCCCACTCTCATCGCACACAGCACGCACATCCAACATCCTCAGCCGATGGGCGAGCCTGGGAAATCCTGCGGGAATTATGGAATAACGCAGAAGGAAACGCTTCTTTCAAGGATATGCGTGAAGGCCGTGCCCACCTGTTTTCCGCCGCGTCCGTCACCATTACGCATACCCAGTCAGCTCAGATTGCCGCTCTTGCCGCTGCCGTGGAACAAGCCCTGGCACTACCGGACTACCAGCGTGAGGCACTGAGCAAGGCACCCGCCATTGCCCGTTTCGATCCCGGTTCACCTGGCGCCTTCGTCGCATTCGACTTTCATCTGACGCCAGACGGGCTGCGCCTCATAGAAGTCAACTCCAATGCCGGAGGCGGATTTCTCAACACCATTCTCACTCAAGCCTGGAATGAGAACCGCCAACAGCAAACCAGCGGAGAGCTTCTTCGGCATTTGACCGCGGACTGGTTCACCATGCTGCTGACCGAATGGCGCCTCCAAAGGGGCGAGCAAGTGTTAAACACGGTCGCCATCGTTGACGAAGTGCCCGAGAACCAGTTTCTTTACCCCGAATTCATCCTGTGCCGGGAAATGTTTCGCGAGCACGGCATCCACGCCATCGTCGCCGACCCTGCTGAACTGACGCCACGCGATGGCGCACTGTGGCATGGAGAAACCCGGATCGACATGGTGTACAACCGGCTGACCGATTTTTATCTCGAAAACCCGCGCCATCCTGCCTTGCGGGATACCTATTTGGCCGGCGAAGTCGCGCTGACGCCGCACCCTCGCAACCACGCCCTGTATGCCGACAAACGCAACCTGATCCCACTGGGAAATGCTTCCCTGCTACACGAATGGGGATTACCCGAGCCACTGGCGCAACAGGTCAGCAAAGTTATCCCGGCAACGACCCTTGTCGATCCGGCTTCTGCAGAAAAGCTGTGGGCGAACCGGCGCAAGCTGTTTTTCAAACCGGTTTCCGGTTTCGGCAGCAAAGGCGCCTACCGCGGCGACAAACTGACCAAAAGGGTATGGGGTGAAATCATCAACGGCGAATACGTTGCCCAAACATTGGCCCCGGCGCACCAGCAAGAGATCCAGCTAGGAGATGAAACGGTCGCCATGAAAGTGGATTTGCGCTGCTACGCCTACCGCGGCAAGGTGCAATTGCTCGCTGCACGGCTTTATCGAGGACAAACCACCAATTTCCGCACCCTGGGCGGGGGATTCGCGCCGGTATTCGTGGCTTAACCGCATCGCCAGCACAATGAAAAAAGGCTAGATTTTCATCTAGCCTTTTGTTTTTGGTGGGCCCGCACGGACTTGAACCGTGGACCAAAGGATTATGAGTCCTCTGCTCTAACCAACTGAGCTACAGGCCCGGTACTTCAACTAAAACTTACGCCTCGTTATCGAGGAAGCTGCGCAGGCGCTCGGAACGCGAGGGGTGACGCAGCTTGCGCAACGCCTTGGCTTCGATCTGGCGAATCCGCTCGCGGGTCACATCGAACTGCTTGCCGACTTCTTCTAGGGTATGGTCGGTATTCATTTCGATACCGAAGCGCATCCGCAACACCTTGGCCTCGCGTGGCGTCAAGCTTTCCAGCACCTCGCGAGTAGCTTCACGCAGACTGGCATACAATGCCGCATCGGCCGGCGCCAGCGTGGCCGAGTCCTCGATGAAATCGCCCAAGTGCGAATCCTCGTCGTCGCCGATCGGGGTTTCCATGGAGATCGGTTCCTTGGAAATTTTCATGATCTTGCGGATCTTTTCCTCGGGCATCTCCATCTTCTCCGACAGCTCCGACGGGTCCGGCTCCTGGCCGGTTTCCTGCAGAATCTGGCGGGAAATGCGATTCATCTTGTTGATCGTTTCGATCATGTGCACCGGGATGCGGATGGTGCGCGCCTGATCGGCAATGGAACGTGTAATCGCCTGACGGATCCACCATGTCGCATATGTGGAGAACTTGTAGCCACGGCGGTATTCGAACTTGTCCACGGCTTTCATCAAACCGATATTGCCCTCCTGGATCAGGTCGAGGAATTGCAGGCCGCGGTTGGTGTATTTCTTGGCAATGGAAATCACCAGACGCAGGTTGGCCTCGATCATCTCGCGCTTGGCGCGACGCGCCTTGGCTTCGCCGGTGGACATCTGGCGGTTGATTTCCTTGAGATCCTTGACCGGAATGCCGACGCGGGTCTGCAAGTCCATCAAACGCTGCTGGCGATCGACGATCGAATGCTGGAAACGCGACAAACGCTCTCCATCGGACTTGAGCGCGGCGATCTCATCGATCACCCATTGGAGGTTGTTTTCGTTGCCCGGGAAACTCTTGATGAAATGCTGGCGCGACATGCCGCCCTTGGATACGCACAATTCCATGATTTGACGCTCGTGGCCACGAATTTCCTCCACCAGCTTGCGCAACCCGTCGCATAATGCTTCCACCTGTTTGGCGGTGAAGCGGATTCCCAGCAACTCGTTGGAAACCACCTCCTGCAAATCCGTGTATGCCTTTACTTTGTGGCCTTTCTTGGCCAACACCACCTGCATTTTCTCGAAGGCTTCACGAATTATGGCAAAACGAACCAGCGCATCCACTTTAAGCTGCGCCAGGTTGGCGGCGGCAAGTGCGCTGCCGTCATCCTCTTCATCTTCATTTTCCTCGTCCGAAGCCGGCGCCTCTTCTTCCTCCATTGCGGCGGCAGCCTCAAGGTCTTCGGGCACGTCATCGGCGGCATTCAGCAAGCCATCCACCAATTCGTCGATACGCATTTCATCGCGCTCGACCTTCCCGACCATGTCGAGAATCTCGGTGATGGTGGTCGGGCAGGCGGAAATTGCCTGAATCATGTGCTTGAGGCCGTCCTCGATCCGCTTGGCGATCTCGATCTCGCCCTCGCGAGTAAGCAGCTCGACCGAGCCCATCTCGCGCATATACATGCGAACCGGATCGGTGGTCCGACCGAATTCGGAATCGACGGTAGACAACGCGGCTTCGGCTTCCGCCACCACGTCCTCGTCGGCTACGGCCGGCGTGGCATCGGACATCAGCAGCGCTTCTGCGTCGGGCGCCTCGTCGTAGACCGAGATTCCCATATCGCCGATCATGCTGATGACGCCCTCGATCTGCTCGGCATCGAGCATATCGTCCGGCAGATGGTCGTTGATTTCGGCGTAGGTCAGATAACCGCGCTCCTTGCCAAGCACGATCAGATTCTTGAGGCGCATCCGCCGCTCATCCATCTCGCCCTGACGCTGTTCAGACTTGTCGTTTTCTGTTGCCATAACCGTTCGTTCCCAAGAAGAATTGGAAAAACCGTGCATTATACATCAAAGCCATCATGAATTCGCTGCGATACCGCGTAACAATTCTTGAAGCAACCCTTTTTCATCGGAGGTCAACCCCCGATCTTTCGCCTGGGACAACAGCATGTCGATTTTTGCCTTGTGCACCTTTTCACGCAGCTTCGTCATTACGCCATCGAACTCTGCAGGCGCATCGAATTCGACATCCCACTGAAGAATTTCACCGGCGATTTCTTCCAGCACCTCGCCATGAGACGTATCGCGAAAATGCTCGATCAAGCCGGCTGTAGACAAACTTTGGGCGTTTTTTGCAAATTCAAGCAGCGCCGACAACAATCCCGTTTGTCCTACGCGCCCCCCCTCATCGAGGCGCTTTGCCAAGTCAGGCTGAAACAACAACAACTGAAGCAGTTTCCTTTCCAGCGACACCGGCTTGCGCGACCGATGCGGGGCAGCCACAACCTTCCTGGCAACCGGCTTGACTTGATACAAACCTTCCAATTCAGTCTGGGCGATATCCGCCAATTCCGCCAAACGCTTGCGCAACATCAGACTCAAGGTCGGCGCGGTAATTTGCTGCAACAGGGGCTGCGCCATCTGGACCAGATGCGCCCTCCCCTCCGAGGTCTGCATCTCCACGCGCCCCGCCAATTCGCGCAACAAGAATTGCGACAACGGCATTGCTTCCGCCAAAAAACCCTCAAATGCCGCCTTACCTTGGCTGCGGATATAGCTGTCCGGGTCTTCGCCTTGCGGCAGGAATAGAAATTT
>CALMWM010000560.1 GCA_937873435.1 uncultured Gallionellaceae bacterium | reverse complement strand
AGAAGGATGGCGGATGCTGGAAAATAATATCCTGAAAATTTCCGCCTTGATCAAAGCACTCAGGAAATCATCCTCTGACATTTCACCGTCATGCAGCGCCTCGAGCTTACGCTCCAATTCGTTCCTTGCTTCAAATGTGTTTTCGTTCACGATGTAACCTTATCATTTTCGTTTATCGGGCAGGCGCTGGCGCCTTGGTTTTGGGTATGGATTTGGGTTTGGGTTTGGCTGGGGTAAATACGAAACGCGGCGACTCGTCTGACGTCATATCGAAATCACCTATGCGTTCGCCGGGATCCTCAATTTTTTGATCCACCACGAACATTGAACAATCGGCCAGATTGGCCATATATTGGCCAGCCTTGTCTTTCAGCAGATAGTAGCCTTCGCCGCTATCGTACACTTCAACCTTGCCAATATCGCCTCCATCCGGCGGCATCTTGTAGCGGGTAATACATTTCGGCCGCGACATGACCACAACGGCGCGCTTGAGTTCCTCATCCCACGGATATTCCTTATCGCGCACAATCGTCAACGCCTGATCCGTGCCGACCATGTAGGAGGCGGTTTCGCTGTAACAGCCGCCGAGCAATGGAAGCAGTGCAAAGTAGAGAAATTTGTTTTTCACGTCGTGTGTCATCCCCAATGCGATGAATGCGTAAGCCTAACGCGTTTGTTTCCGCTAAGGCAATAGTTTAAACGTCATATCGCCGCGCTCCGCAGCGACGTCTTCCAGCAGCTCGACCAGTTTGGCATAATCGTCGCCCATGCTGGCCTGGGAAAGTAACGTGCCTTCCCAGAGGATATCCAGCGGCCCTTCGACATCGCCGGAAAGGATATCCCACAAGGCATCCAGGTTACGCCCGAAATGTGCGGGAAAATCCAGCTGGCGTGCCAGTTCATCGAAAAAAAGCGCAGTGGAGCGAATATCGGACAGATGGCAGTGTTTCATCGGCATATCGGGATCTCGATAAAGGTTTGATAGTGGTCGACCGTCACCCACCTCAGGCCGTCCTTGGAGAACAGCAAGCGCTTGGCTCCGCGATGCCCGCCCTGATAGCCGAGGTCTGCCTCGCGCCAACTGCCGCTCGGCAAACGCCCCTCGCGATTGCCGAAGCGGTCTCCGCCTATGCTTTTGCCCTTCAGCGCCGTGACAGCCCACAAGTCCCGCCCGGGGCGCCAGCCGGATTGTTGAGCCTCGCGCTTGGTCACGAAATTTTCCGGCAACCTGGCGTTGCGGCTGGCGTTAAGTGCAGCCAACATCCCGGTCAATTCGGATTCGTCGATTTTCCCCTGCAAGTGCTGATTCAGCGCTCGCACCGTCTCGGCACAACCCGCCGCCTTCACTGCGGGGGTGGTGAAAAAGGAGAAAGCGGCGACCAGTAGCGTGACAAATTTCAGTTTGTTTCTCATGCAAACAGTTTAACATCGCCTACAGTTGAATATACCAGACGATTTTGTTAAGGTATTGGCAAGTTTATTTAACAAGCAAAGGTCTTACTCATGGAAAACCCGCAAACTCCGTCCGCCGCCCCCACCAACAAAACATTCGAGGAAACCCTGAACTACCTCACCGAACCCGGCATGGCGGCTTTCGTTTATTCTCCTGTGTTCGAGGAAGACACCGAAGAAGCCAGCGGCGCACGCGTGCTGGTGCTGTTCCGCGACAACGAGGGAATCAAGTTGCGCTATGCCGCTGGCCCGCTATTCATGTACGCCTTTTTTGAGGACGAAATCATGCCTCTGGCTGATGCACCGGAAAAAGCCC
>CALMWM010000559.1 GCA_937873435.1 uncultured Gallionellaceae bacterium | reverse complement strand
GGCGATTTCACGGCGGTCGACCACGTCAATTTCCGCATCCGCCGCGGCGAGATTTTCGGCTTCCTCGGCGCCAACGGCTGCGGCAAGACCACCACGATGAAAATGCTTACCGGGCTGCTGTCACCGAGCGAAGGCGAAGCCTGGCTATTCGGGATGAAGGTGGATGCCAACGACATCGCCACGCGGCAGCGGGTGGGTTACATGTCGCAGGCGTTTTCGCTTTATTCGGAACTCACCGTCGAACAAAACCTGGTGCTCCATGCGCGCCTGTTCAGCGTGCCGGAGTCGGCGATCCAGGCGCGCGTCGGCGAGCTGTTGGATCGCTTCGGTCTGGAAAATGTGCCCGACGCACTGCCCGATCAACTGCCGCTGGGGATGCGCCAGCGCCTGTCGCTGGCCGTGGCGATGGTACATGCGCCGGAACTGCTGATTCTCGACGAGCCGACCTCGGGCGTCGATCCGGTGGCGCGCGATGCGTTCTGGCAGTTGCTGGTCGACCTGTCGCGCAACGACAAGGTGACGATCTTCATTTCGACGCACTTCATGAACGAGGCCCAGCGTTGCGACCGTATTTCGCTGATGAATGCCGGGCGGGTGCTGGTCAGCGATGCGCCGGCGGAGATAGTCGAAAAGCGCGGCGCGAACAACCTGGAAGCCGCCTTCATCGCCTATTTGCAGGACGACGATCCGCCCGCTGGAGAAATGCTGCCGGAAACCGCGATGCCGGTGCCGGTTTCCGCTCCTCGTACAGTAAATTCGGGGCATCCTCGCGGGCAACGCCAGGCTTTCAGTTTCGCCCGCGCCTTCAGTTACACCCTGCGCGAGGCTCTGGAACTGCGGCATGACCCGGTGCGCATGGTGATGGCGCTGTTCGGCAGCCTGATCCTGATGTTCATCATGGGTTATGGCATCACCATGGATGTCAACGATCTCAGCTACGCCGTGCTGGATCGCGACCAGACCACGCTCAGCCAGAACTACGCCTTGAATCTCTCCGGTTCGCGTTATTTCGTCGAGCGTCCGCCGCTCTCCGACTATGCCGACCTCGACCGGCGCATGCGCAGCGGCGAACTGTCGCTGGCCATCGAAATTCCATCCGGTTTCGCGAGCGATGTACAGCGCGGCAGCCCGGTACAGATCGGCGCCTGGATCGACGGCGCGATGCCGCAACGGGCCGAAACGGTGCAAGGCTACGTGCAGGGTATGCATCAGGGATGGCTGGTCGAGACCGCGAAAACCCGCTTTGGCAGGGATATTGCGACCGGCGCCGCCAGTATCGAAACCCGCTTTCGCTACAATCCCGATGTCAAGAGCCTGCCCGCGATGGTGCCGGCGGTAATTCCCTTGCTGCTGCTGATGATCCCGTCCATGCTCAGTGCCCTGTCGGTGGTGCGCGAAAAGGAGCTGGGGTCGATCATCAATCTCTTCGTCACGCCGGTGACCCGCAGCGAATTCCTGGTCGGCAAGCAAATCCCTTACATCGTGTTGTCCATGTTCAATTTTTTGCTGATGAGCCTGTTTGCCGTGACCCTGTTCGACGTGCCGATCAAGGGGAGTTTCATGACCCTGCTGCTGGCGACGCTGATTTATGTGGTTTTCTCAACCGGCTTCGGTCTGTTCGCCTCTACCTTCACGCGTAGCCAGATCGCGGCGATGTTCTTTACGATGATCGGCTGTATGCTGCCGGCCATCCAGTTCGGCGGCATGATCAACCCGGTGACGTCGCTGGAAGGCGTCGGCAGGGTGATCGGGGAAATCTACCCGGCAACCTATTACATCGCCATCAGCCGCGGCGTGTTCAATAAGGCCTTGGGGATGGCCGATCTGTATGCCGCGTTCTTGCCGATGGCGCTGGCGACCCTGGTCATTCTCGGCCTTTCGATCGCGCTATTGAAAAAACAGGAGCGCTGAGCATGGTGCGGGCTTCCCATATCTACCGTCTGGGCATCAAGGAGCTGTGGAGCCTGGTGCGTGACCCGATCATGCTGGTGTTGATCGTCTACAGTTTCACGTTCCAGGTCTACATCGCTTCGACGGCGATGCCCGAACAACTCCACAAAGTGCCGATTGCAATCGTCGACGAGGATGATTCGCCGCTGTCGGCGCGCATCGCCTCGGCTTTTTCCCCGCCGCAATTCATGCCGCCGCAGCGCGTGACGTTGTCCGAGGTCGATGCCGGCCTGGATGCCGGTCTTTATACGTTTTCGCTCAACATTCCGGCGAATTTCCAGCGCGACGTGCTGGCGGGACGAGTCCCCGCCGTCCAGCTCAATGTCGATGCCACGCGCATGAGTCAAGCCTTCGCGGGGAGCGGTCATGTGCAGCAGATCGTGCTGGGCGAAGTCAATGAATTCGTCCAGCGCTACCGTGGCAACCAAGCGCTTCCGGTCGAACTGGCCATGCGGGCACGCTTCAATCCGGCCTTGACCCAAGCCTGGTTCGGCTCGGTGATGGAGATCATCAACAACGTCACCATGCTGTCCATCGTGCTGGCCGGCGCGGCGCTGATCCGCGAGCGCGAACACGGCACCATCGAACACCTGCTGGTGATGCCGGTTACTCCCGGCGAGATCATGCTGGGCAAGATATGGGCTATGGGACTGGTCGTTTTGTTGGCGACCACATTTTCCCTGACCTTTGTCGTGCAGAGGGCGCTC
>CALMWM010000558.1 GCA_937873435.1 uncultured Gallionellaceae bacterium | reverse complement strand
ACTGGTGCTGTATTACCAACCACAACTCGACCTGAGAACCGGGCGGATCGTCGGCATGGAGGCGCTGTTGCGCTGGCGCCACCCCGAACTGGGGCTGGTGCCGCCTGGAAAATTCATCCCACTGGCCGAGGAAACCGGCCTGATCGTGCCGATCGGCGCCTGGGTGCTGCGCCAGGCCTGCAAACAGAACAAGGCCTGGCAGAAAGCCGGCCTGCCGCCCCTGACGATGGCAGTGAATCTTTCCGCGCGCCAGTTCCACAACCGCGACCTGCTCAACCAGGTACGTGAGGTTCTCGCCGAATCCAACCTGGAAGCACGCTTCCTCGAACTGGAACTGACCGAGAGCATGATCATGCATGACCCCGAACGGGTGATCGGGATATTGCACCAGTTCGCCGACATGGGCGTTCACCTGTCGGTGGATGATTTCGGCACCGGTTATTCTTCGTTGAGCTATCTCAAGCGCTTCCCCATCGACAAGGTAAAAATCGACCAGTCCTTCGTCCACGACATCACCACCGACGCCGACGACGCGGCGATAGCCAAGACCATCATCTCCATCGCCCACGACATGAAACTGCGGGTGATCGCGGAAGGTGTGGAAACCGAAGGACAGGCATCCTTCCTGCGCAATCACCATTGCGACGAAATGCAAGGATATTTATTCAGCAAGCCGGTACCGGCGGAAGAATTCGAGCTGTTGCTGCGCGAGGGGCGTTGCCAGAAAGTCCCGAATGAAGAGCGCAAGGCGCTAGAGCGCACCCTGCTACTGGTGGACGACGAGGAAAATATCCTGACCTCATTGAATCGCCTGCTGCGCCGCGACGGCTACCAGATTCTCCGGGCGAACAGCGCCCGCGCGGGGCTGGAATTGCTGGCGGAGAACAAGGTCGGCGTGATCCTGTCCGACCAGCGGATGCCCGAGATGAGCGGCGTCGAATTCCTGCGCAAGGCCAAGCAGCTTTACCCGGACACCGTGCGCATCGTGCTGTCCGGCTACACCGAACTGAAATCGGTCACGGATGCGATCAACGAGGGCTCGGTGTACAAGTTCCTGACCAAGCCGTGGGAGGACGACCGTTTGCGCGAGCATATTCGCGAAGCCTTCGAACGCTACGAGATGGCGCACGAGAACCAGCGCATGGCGGGCGAGATCATGCAAGCCAACGAAGCGTTGAGCAGCGCCAAGCGCGAGCTGGAACAAACCGTCAGCAAGAAAACCCTGGAGGCGGCGCGCAGCGGAAATGCACTCCAGATCACCCAGGAGATGCTGGCGCACTTGCCGGTCGGGGTGATCGGCGTGGACGACGACGGCATGATCGCCGCCACCAATTGCATGGCCGAACAGCTTTTTGGCGCGGCCATGTCGCCCGGCATGGCTGTCGCCGATTCCTTGCCGCCCCAGGCGGCGGAGTGCGTCGCCCATACGTTGCACGGCGGCGGCGCCGGGAACTGCACCTGCCGTTTGGCGGATGGCGGCGAGGCCGAGTTTCTGTGCCACCCGATGGGCGACAGTTCGGATTCCCGCGGCGCAGTGGTACTGGTTATGCCGAAGGGAGAAAAATGACGATCGGGGTGCGGGCGATCCCACTTTCCAGAGCAACGCCGGGAATGGTATTGGCAGCGGAAGTATGCGATCCGGGCGGCGCCAGCTTGCTCGCAGAGGGAACAGCGCTAACCCACGCCACCATCGCCTCGTTGCAGCGCCGCGGCGTGGCGAGTCTGCAAATCGCCGAGGAAGAAATTTTGACGCCGGCGCAATTGGCGCAGCAGCGGGAGGAAGTCACTGCCCGTGTGGCTGCGCTGTTCCGTCAATGCGGCGACGATCCGCTGATGGCGAAACTGCGCGAGGCGTTGCTGGCTTACCGCCTGGAAAGCCTGGAATGAACGAGCTGACTCTGGAGCAGATTAATCAGCGGGTCCGCCAACTGCCGTCGCTGTCCCAAGTGGTGACGGAAGTGCTGCACAGCTTCGACAACGAGGGAATCGACGTAGCAACGCTGGTCGGTAAAATCGGCCGAGACCAGGGGCTGACGGCACGGATTCTGCAGGTGGCCAACTCGGCGTTTTACGGCATGACCAGCCGGGTCGGCTCGATCGGCGAGGCGGTGGTGGTGCTGGGCTTCCATAACATCCGT
>CALMWM010000557.1 GCA_937873435.1 uncultured Gallionellaceae bacterium | reverse complement strand
CTCTGACCCTTGCCCTCGTGGCCGACGAGATTCATGCCGTCGTTCCAGTCGCCGCAGCCCATCAGCGGGAGTTGATGCGCGCCGAAGCGCAAGCCGTGCTTGATCGCGCGCACGCAATGTTCGTAGAGGCTGGCCGCTTCGGCCGAACGCTGCGGATGGTCGTAGTAGGCTTCCTCTTCGGGATTCAACTCGCGGCCCTCCAGAAAATGGAGGGACTCGTCGAGTACGCCGGTATCGCCGGTCGCCAGCACGTAACGGCAGGTGGCATAGGGCAGCCACAGGTAGTCGTCGGAGAAGTGGGTGCGCACGCCCTGCCCGTTGGGCGGATGCCACCAGTGTTGCACGTCGCCCTGGAGGAACTGGCGTTCGCCGCAACGGAGCAACTGTTCGCGGGCGAGCCACGGCGTCGTATGGAGCAGCGCCATGGTGTCCTGCAACTGATCGCGGAAACCGTAGGCGCCGCCGGACTGGTAATAGCCGCTGCGGCCCCACAGCCGGCAGGATAGCGTCTGGTAGACCAGCCAGCCGTTGGCCAGCACGTTCAGCGCGGCGTCCGGCGTCTCCACGTGCACCGCGCCAAGGGTGCGGTTCCAGTGTTCCCACACCGATTCCAGCGCTTGGCGCGCGCGTATCGGCCCGCAGAAGCGCTGGATGAAATGCTGCGCTTCGTCGCTGTTGCCGGCTGCGCCGAAGACGAACACGATTTCGCGTTCTTCCCCTTCGGCCAGATCGATCTGGCTCTGGATCGCGGCGCACGGGTCCAGGCCCGCGCCGGTTCTACCCGATAAATGCTTGCGCCGCATCGCCGCCGGACTGGCCAGCGAACCGTTGCGGCCGATGAATTCGGTGCGGTTGCCGCTCACCGTGCGCGCCGCTTCGCTGACCTGCGCGAAGACTACCCGGTTGGCACATTCTCGCCCGTAAGCGTTGCGGGCGAACAGCGCTCCGCTGTGCGGATCGGTTTCGGTCACGACGTGCATCAGATTGGCGTGCCGCCACTCGCCGAGCACCAGTTCCCAATAGCCGGTCAAGGATAGCCGGCGCGCGCGTCCCGAATGGTTGCGCAGCTTCACCGCCACGAACTTCACCGGAGCGTCCATCGCGACGTAGGTGGTCAGTTCCGAGGATATGCCGGCTTCTAAATGCTCGAATACACTGTAGCCGAAGCCGTGCCGGCACACATAGCCGGACTTGCCGCGGGCGGGTAACGGCGTCGGCGACCAGAACGCCCCGGTTTCCTCGTCGCGGATATAGAATGCCTCGCCGCTGCTGTCGGAGATCGGATCGTTGTGCCAGGTGGTCAGACGGAACTCGTGGGCGTTTTCCACCCAGGTATAAGCGCTCCCGCTTTCGCTGACCACTGTGCCGATGTGTGGGCTGGCGATGACATTGACCCACGGCGCCGGCGTGGTCTGACCCGGTTCGAGGGTGATGACGTATTCGTGCCCGTCTGGCGTGAAGCCTCCCAGGCCGTTGCAGAAAATGCGTTCGCGCGGCGTTAGCGGAAGGGGCGGCTCGGTTGCCGCTTGCAGCAGCGGTTCGAGCAGATCAGACGCCCGCTCGGGAGACACCCGGCGTTCCACTTGTTCGATCAAGGTATCGGCGGTATCGGTGAACACGACGCGGGCAACCGTCTGGAACAGGACTCGCTCATCCTCGGAAAGCTCTTCGGCGCGCAGCACGAAGACGCCGCCCGGTTTGCCGATGATTTGCGCTTCGGGGCCGGCATTGATCAGCCCCATGATCCGGTCGTGCAAAACCGCCCGGTAGCCCGAGAAATCCTCGTTCACGATTACCAGGTCCGAGCTCAGTCCCTTCATCCGCCAGTAGGCATGGGCTTGCAGTACCTGTTTCACCAGGTCGATGCGGTTCAGATCGCCGATGCGCAACAGGACGATGGGCAGGTCGCCCGAGACGGCAAAGCGCCACAGCCCGGGCTGACCCAGATGGTTACGGGCAATCACGCTGGGCGCAGCACGGCGCAAGGCATTGCTGTAAATCACCGAGCTGGCCAGGCGGCCATAAAGCTGTGCATCGGCTTCGCTGGCGTTGAGGTGGCGCAGCACCTCCTGGCTTTGGAACCATGCCATTTCAAAGGCGCGTTCGACGAAGTGCCGGTCGCAATACTTCTCGACCAGAACCAATGCCTCTTCGCGCGTGTTCGCGATACCGGAGATGATCTGTATGCTCGCCGATTCGTCGGGCGCCAAGGTGATGGTGCGGCGGATCGACACGATGGGGTCGAGCACCGGGCCATCGGTGTTCGACAGTTGCGCCGGATTGTCATTGCTTTCCGGCTCCACCGGGTTGAGGGACATTCGGCGGCGCAGGAGCCTGAAACTGTCGCGCAATGCCGATTTGCTATCCTGCTCTTCGACGCCGGTTGCCGTTCTATCCCGTAACAGCCTGAATTGGTCCAGCAATGCCGACCTGCTATCCAGTACCACCGGGTTGGCTATCGTTCGACCCCGTCCGATGAATTTGGCGCGGTCGGTCTCGTAAGACGCCTCGCCGGCGGTTGCGCCAGGCGCAGCCAACAGATGAAAGCCCCACGGCGTCGCTTCGCCCGGCGTGCGGCGCCGCCGCGTGCAGAGGATAGCCTGCCGTTCGGGGAGGATTTCGGTTTGCACGAACAGGTTGCTGAAAGCGCGATGGGCCAGGTCGGCATTCAGCGGCGCCAGCACCACCTCGGCGTAACTCGTTACCTCGATATGGCGGGTGCGGGTCGACAGGTTGGTGAGCGTGACGCGGCGGATCACGACATCGTCTTCCGGTGACACGCTGATTTCGGTATGCGTATCGATCGCCTGATCGCGGCGCCGGTATTCGGCGCGCCCCTGCACGAAAATCGCTTCGTAATGATCGGCCTTGCGCAAAGTCGGTTGATAGGCGCTTGACCAATAGCGCCCCGTGTCGCGGTCGCGCAAGTAAATGAAGGTGCCCCAGCAATCGGAGGTGGCATCCTCGCGCCAGCGATTGGCGGCCAGGTTGAGCCAGTTGCAGTAGCCTCCGCCGGCATGGGTCACCATGACGTGGCTCC
>CALMWM010000556.1 GCA_937873435.1 uncultured Gallionellaceae bacterium | reverse complement strand
AGCGAAATCGATATTTCCGGCCGCAATGAAACCGGGCAGCTGCTTAATGGACTCGCGGCCATGCAGGTGCATCTCAAGGTGATGCTGGACGAAATTCGCGAGTCCGCGCTGACCATCGATACGAAATGTCAATCCTTGAATGCCGAAATGCTGAACGTGGTACAACAGTCCGAGAACCAACATGACCGTATTCAAACGGTGGCTGCGGCTACCGAGGAATTCAGCGAGTCGGTCAACGAAGTGGCCGAGAGCGCACAGGGGGCGGCGCAGTCGGCAGTAGATTCGCAAAAGCTGGTTGAGGAAAGCAATGTCAGCATGACGCACAGTATGGAAGCCACTGGGCGGGTGGTGCATGCTGTCCAGGAATCCAGCGCTAACATCGACGCGCTCAACCAGTCCATCGAGAAAATCGGCGCGATTACCCAGACCATCAAGGAAATTGCCGACCAAACCAATCTCTTGGCGCTGAATGCCGCGATTGAGGCGGCTCGGGCCGGCGAATCGGGGCGAGGGTTTGCCGTTGTGGCGGATGAGGTGCGCAAATTGGCCGAACGTACGACTACCAGCACGGTGGATATCAACGCCATGGTCGGGGAAATTCAGAATACCACCCGGCAAACCGTGAATTCCATGCAGCAGGCCGTGCAGGAGGTCGAGACGGGGACGCAAATGATGCGCGAATCACTGGATGGCCTGAATCGCATCACCACCTCCAGCAAGGAAGCGGCCAATACGGCGCAGCATATCGCCGATGCTGCGAAGGAACAGGCGGTCGCCAGCGATCAAGTGGCGAGCAATGTGGAGCAGGTTTCCGCCTTGATCGAACAGAATACCAGTTCAGCCAGGACAGCCTGGGGTGAAACGGAAGCCTTGAACGCCACGGCCGAGAGACTCAAGTCGCTGGTCAGTCATTTCGAACTGGCCAGGAACCCTAAATCCTGAGTTCATAGGCGCAAAGTTCGCCATTTGGAAGCTGAGAAGTTCTCTCCATCTCTTCCAATAAAAAGGGCACCCAAGTTGGCGTGCCCTTTTTGTTGGATGCTCCAGCTGGCACCTGACGGTGCCAGCCCATCTCCGAGTTACTTCACCGGCTGCTTCAACTGCTCCAGGATCGCCGGATTCTCCAGCGTGGAAACGTCCTGGGTGATTTCCTCGCCCTTGGCGATCGCGCGCAGCAAGCGGCGCATGATCTTGCCGGAGCGGGTCTTGGGCAGGTTGTCGCCGAAACGGATCTCATCGGGTTTGGCAATCGGGCCGATTTCCTTGGCGACCCAGTTGCGCAGTTCGGCGACGATCTTGTGGGCTTCCTCGCCTTCGGGGCGATGGGCTTTCAGCACCACGAAAGCAACCACTGCTTCGCCCTTGATGTCATGCGGCTTGCCGACCACGGCGGCTTCCGCCACCAGCGGGTTGCCGACCAGCGCGGATTCGATTTCCATGGTGCCGAGGCGATGGCCGGAAACGTTAAGCACGTCGTCGATGCGTCCCATGATCCAGAAATAGCCGTCCAGGTCGCGGTTGGCGCCGTCGCCTGCGAGGTACAGCTTGCCGCCCAGGTCTTCGGGGAAATAGCTGGTCTTGTAGCGCTCGGGATCGCCGTAAATGGTGCGGATCATCGACGGCCACGGGCGCTTGATCACCAGGAAGCCACCCTTGCCTTTTTCCACGTCGTGGCCGGTTTCATCGACGATCGCCGCCATGATGCCGGGCAGGGGCATGGTGCAGGAGCCGGGTTTTAGGCCGTGGACGCCGGGTAGCGGGGTGATCATGTGGCCGCCTGTTTCGGTTTGCCACCAGGTATCGACGATCGGGCAGCGCCCTTGACCGACCGTGTTGTAATACCACATCCACGCTTCCGGGTTGATCGGCTCGCCTACCGAACCCAGCAGGCGCAGGCTGGAAATGTCGTGCTGCTTGGGCAAGTCGGCACCCAGCTTGATCAGGGAGCGGATCGCGGTCGGCGCGGTGTAGAAAATGCTGACCTTGTGATTCGCGATCATCTTCCAGAAGCGCGAAGCATCGGGATAGGTCGGTACGCCTTCGAACACCACTTCGGTGCCGCCGGCAGCCAGCGGACCGTAGGCCACATAGGTGTGGCCGGTGATCCAGCCCACGTCGGCGGTACACCAGAATACATCGTCGGCTTTCAGGTCGAAAGTCCAGCGCATGGTGTTGAATGCATGGAGCAGGAAGCCGCCAGAGGAATGCTGGACGCCCTTGGGCTTGCCGGTGGAGCCCGAGGTGTAAAGAATGAATAGCGGATGCTCGGCGCTGACCCATTCCGGTTCGCAGGTGTCGGCCTGGTGGTCGGCGACATCGTGCCACCACAGGTCGAGCTTGGCGTTCCAGTCCACGGCGCCGCCGGTACGCTTGAATACCACGACGTTCTGGACGCATTCGCAGCCGCCCATCGCCAGGCCTTCGTCCACCGCGTGTTTCAAGGCCATCGCCTTGCCGCCGCGGAACTGGCCGTCGGCGGTGATGACCAGCTTGGCGCTTGCATCGGTAATGCGCTCGTGCAGGCTCTTGGCGGAGAAGCCGCCGAATACCACCGAATGGATCGCGCCGATGCGGGCGCAGGCTTGCATCGCCACGACCGCTTCGATCGTCATCGGCAGATAGATGATGACGCGGTCGCCCTTGGTGACGCCGAGCGATTTCAGCGCATTGGCGAACTTGCAAACGCGGTGATAAAGCTCTTTATAAGTGGCTTTGGTAACGGTGCCGTCGTCCGCTTCGAAAATAATCGCGACTTTGTCCGGTTGGGTAGCGAGATGTTTGTCAAGGCAGTTGTAGGAAACGTTCAACTCACCGTCTTCGAACCATTTGTAGAACGGTGCGTTACTTTCGTCGAGCACCTTGGTGAAAGGTTTCTTCCACACGATCAACTCGCGTGCCAGCTTGGCCCAGAAGCCTTCGTAATCCTGTTCCGCTTCAGAGCACAAAGCGTTATATTGCTCCATCCCCGACACTGTGGCTTGGGCTTTGAATGCTGCGCTGGGTTCGAAAACCCGGGTTTCATTCATTACCGATTCGATATCTGCCATTTTTCCTCCTTAGTGGTATTTGCTACGATACGGTTGAAACAAGACAATGGCGGCTCATAAATCTTTTGATCGCCGCTTTCCATACTGCCGTTAAGCTTATCTAAGATAACTCTTCCAACTCTATTGCAATTATATGACAACTCATGCCTTCCACTCAAAATCAGCATAG
>CALMWM010000555.1 GCA_937873435.1 uncultured Gallionellaceae bacterium | reverse complement strand
TTTTAGTAGAGTGGTGGGCGGTACTGGGTTCGAACCAGTGCATGCATGTCTGAATCCCAGTATTGGCAATAGTTTTGAAGGTATCCGTGTCTAACAAACAGCAATCTGTCTAACAAATCTCGGCTTAGCGGCCATAAGTTATGTGATCCCATCTCCGGGGATCGAATAACCAGGATGCCCAAAGCTTCACCAGAAAATGAAAGCTTACGAGCTTAAAATGTTTTAACTTATCGTAGTTGGACTACGATTATTTCGATTGAATATTGCCTCGCCTTATAACGCTGGCTACTATCGTAGTATGACTACGACAGAGAGAAACAAACTAAACACACTCTACAGGCAGTGGGTGCCAGGAGCGCCCCTGACGTCGGAGGACTTGGCTGCTCAGGGCATATCCGCCGACTTGGCCGTCCACTACGTACGTGCCGGCTGGCTTTCTCGCCTGGCACGCGGGGTGTACTGTCGCCCCAACGATACGCTGGAACTGCACTCCAGCTTGCCCTTGCTTCAGCGCGCCATCGACGGACTACACGTTGGAGGCAAATCAGCCCTCGACTGGTATGGAGTGAGGCACTACCTGTCACAACAATCGGTCCTGAACCTATATGGCTGGTCTGCGGCCCGCCTGCCCAGTTGGTTCACCGAACGCTTCCCTGCTGAGTACCATCGCAAGCGGTTGTTCGATGAGCCCTCGGCCGACCCGATTCATGCCGGGCCGTTTGAAAAACGCAACGGCGCACCCCGAGTATCCGCACCCGAGAGAGCCCTGCTGGAAGTGTTCAGCGAGGTGGGCGTGCGCCAACCGCTGCAGGAGGCGCGTGAACTCGCAGAGAGCGCCTACAGTCTGCGCGCCGACGTGCTGCGCGATTTGCTGCAACATTGCTCTAGCGTTAAGACGGTGCGCATGTGCCTACAGTTTGGACGCGAACTCGCGCTGCCATGGGCTGCGAAGCTTGACCCAACCCAACTGCCCACAGGTAGCGCCCGAGCCTGGGTGTCCCGCTCTGTCGACGGTCTGCTGATACTCAAGCCATGAACCAGAGCTACCTCGATACCGCACGTCTGCTGACCCAAGTCGCCCCGCTCGTTTTTTCGGATGGCACGTTCGCGCTCAAGGGCGGCACCGCGATCAATCTATTCATACGCGACATGCCGCGTCTGTCGGTCGATCTGGATCTGGTATTCCCTGATCACAGCCTTCCGCGCGATGAAGCACTGGCTCGCATCAATGCATCCATCCGCCACTCCGCAGAGCGCCTGAATACTCGTGGGTTCCAAACCCATGTGCCCGTGACTGCCGATGCCGGCGAAACCAAACTGCTGGTGCGGCGCGCGGGCATCGAGGTCAAGATTGAAGTCAATTATGTGATGCGAGGCACCGTCCACCCGATACGCTCAGCGGCCTTGACCCCTACGGCACGCGATACCTTGTTGGCCGATCTCGAAATTCCGGTGGTGTCGCTGGAGGATGTGTACGGCGGCAAACTCGTCGCCGCCATGGACCGCCAGCATCCACGCGATCTGTTCGACGTAATGCAGTTGTTCGCTCACGAAGGCATCACCGCCGGCATCCGACGTGCTTTCGTGGTCTACCTCGCCAGCCACAACCGACCCGTTCACGAAGTGTTGTTCCCGACCCTGCGCAACATTGGCCAAGAATACGAATACAACTTCAAAGGCATGACCACCGAGCCGGTTGAACTGGCGGCGCTGCTGGCCGCGCGTGAGCGAATGACGCAGGAACTTCAAGGCGGCCTGGACGCTGATGAACGCCGCTTTTTGTTGTCACTCGTCGGCGGCAACCCGGAATGGTCGTTACTGGGAATCGCACATGCCGAACGCCTACCAGGGATTCGCTGGAAACTACACAACCTCGCACAACTCGAACGCAAGAGTCCGAGGAAATTCGCCGAACAGGCCGAAACACTTGCGCAGAGGTTGGCATAACGAACCAAGCCGACAACACTTAAAGAAGTGCCACCATCAACAACCGTTCGGCATCTGCTTGATTATCTGTGCCTCCGTGATAAATTATCATGAAATGCAACAGGATATTGTTCACTGAATAATGTCGATAACAAATGTCGGGAGGTACTCCGACCCAAACGGGTGGCCAGGCACATTGTGCTGGACTCTGCCCCATGCCGGAACACATGACCGTTGTCATCAACTGGAGATCCTAAGCCACAGACCACGGGCGCAAAAAATGCTCTTTTGCTATCTGACCGACAACGTGAGGGCAAAGCAGAAAACGATAGGGAGCTGTCGCTTACGCGACTTTCAGGAGAACTTAAGTGGTTAATCCAGTTGAATACATCACGCAATTCGATGAAGTACCTTACATAGTGGCCGTCGCCGCCGAAACGATGGGCATAGGCACGCACAAGCACGTTCAGTGTGTGTTTAGCCCGACAGAACTGATGGATCGAGCCGAGTCCGCCATCTACAAATACCCCGTTCACGCCTATGAGATCGGTCTGGTCACATTGGCCATGTTGGCGGACGGCGTCATTCCAGACCCCTCTGGCAAACTGGTACTGCGAGAGCAATTCGTCCGGATAGGCGATGCAATCCAGGATGCTGAGAATGACCAGCAAACCCATACGACTTAATGGCTGCCCAGCACGCCTTTGATAGCGGGTGGTAAAACGTTGACCCTGACATGAGCATCGCGCCGGCCAACTATTACGAGATTGACTGGCCAAAGCTGTGTCCCGTTTGACCAAGCACTTTGCCTATAACCTCCGAAAAAACGGAGGACTCGATCCCAACGATCTAGCTGGAACAGGGCCTGAACGTTGAAAACGGCGACTCACGACTACGACAACAAAACCACCGAAACCGACTTGACCGATGGCTCCCTATAACCAAGCGATCATGCTTCGAACTATGCGACTAATAAAACCAAGATTATTGATAGGCGTATCGGGATACAAGAATTCAAGACGCGCTCATATAATGCCGCGATGAACAACCAACACCTACAAGAACCGCAGGTAGCCCTGTTACTGCCTTGCGTGAAGGAATCGGACTCACCCGCCACCGCCCCGCCTCGCCTGCCGGATATCGAGAAAAAGCCGGCCGTGAGAAGAACTTTGTCGCCGGAACATCAGGAGTTGGTGAGCATCCGCCTGAAACTTGACTTGTCGCAAGCTCAATTCGCGGAAGAACTGGGTATCGGCGTTCCCCGCTTGTCGTCATACGAATATGGCCGTGC
>CALMWM010000554.1 GCA_937873435.1 uncultured Gallionellaceae bacterium | reverse complement strand
TGCCCTTCAGCACGTCCGGCGCGAAGCGCGAAGCCAGGACTATCATCGACAGCGTGAGCAGCATCAGCAGCGTGGAAACCGCGTTGACTTCCGGCGTCACCGCGACCTTGATCATCGAGTAGATTTGCAGGGGCAACGTGGAGACGCCTACCCCGGCGACGAAAAAGGTGATCACGAAATCGTCGATCGACAGCGTGAACGACATCAGGAAACCGGCGACCACGCCCGGCAGGATCAGCGGAAGCGTCACGCGCTTGAAGGTTTCCCAAGGCGTGGCGCCGAGGTCGCGGGCCGCTTCGAAGATGCTTTCGTCCATGCCGGCGAGACGGGCGCGGATGATGATCGCGACGAAGCCGATGCTGAAGGTGATGTGGGCGACGACGATGGAAATCATCCCCAGCGTCAAATCCAGCACCTGACGGAAGAACAGCAGCAGCGATACGCCCAGCAATATCTCCGGCATCGCCACCGGGGTCAGCACCAGGAACGGCATGAAGCGCAGGCGGTAGCGGTGCATCGCGATCCCGGCCATGGTGCCGAGCACGGTGGCGAAGGAACTGGAAATCACCGCGATCAACAGCGAATTCGCCGCCGCGCCGAGCATTTCCGGGTTGTGCAGCAGCTTGTCGTACCACGCGGTGGTGAAGCCCACCCATTCGGCGTTGAGCGCGGAGTCGTTGAAGGAAAACAGCACCACCACCGCCAGCGGCACGTACAGGAACGCATACACGCCCAGCGAGGCCGCCCACAGCCAGATACTTTGCGGCTTCATGCCATCCGCCCCTTGCCGCGTCCCGCCCAGGCGGACAGCCCGGCCAAGGCCAGCACCGCGACGGTCAGCATGATGGACAGCATCGCGCCCAGCGGCCAGTCGCGGTTGTCGAGAAATTGTTCCTTGATCAGGTTGCCGATCAGGATGTCGCCGGTGCCGCCGAGCAACTCGGGTATCGCAAACATCCCCAACACCGGAATGAACACCAGCACCGAACCGGAGAAGATGCCGGGCAGGCTTAACGGAAAGGTGATTTTCCAGAAGCGCGTCCAGGCATTCGCACCGAGGTCTTGCGCCGCTTCGAGCAGCGCCGGGTCGTGCTTTTCCAGGTTGGTGTAGAGCGGCAGCACCATGAACGGCAGGTGCACGTAGACCATCCCGACGATCACCGCGAACGAGGTATACAGCAGGTTGAACGGACCGAGGATGATGATCCAGGCGTACACGCGGATCAGGAAATTGCTGGCGAACGGCAGGATCACCAGCAGCACCAGCAGGTCGCGGCGTTTCTTCGGGCTGCGCGCGATCAGCCAGGCAAGCGGATAGGCCATCACGATGCAGATCAGGGTGGTCAACGCCGCCACGCCGAACGACTTGAGGAAAATCTCAAAGTAGACGAAATCGCTGAAGAAAAAGCGGTAAGTCTCCAGCGTCAGCCCACTGTCCGCCCCAAACAGCGGCAGCAACGACGCCAGCCCACCGAACTCGCCGGGATAGCGGAACGACGCCAGCACCACGATCAGGCTGGGGGCGACGAAAAAAACCAGCAGGAACAGCGTCGGCGGCAGGCTGACCAGCCATTTGACCAGGCGACCGGCCAAGGCTTCCAGGGCGTAATGGACAAATTTCATGTTTTCCCCTTTTTGAAACGGGGATGGGGATTAAGGAGCCATGTCGCTGAAGCAAGCGCCGTTCGGCATTCCTCCCTTCTCCCGCAGGCGGGAGAAGGGTTGGGGATGAGGGAGTTGGGAACCGTGGCCATGTATGAAAACTCCCTCACCCCAGCCCTCTCCCGCCCGCGGGAGAGGGAGCCGTGGGGCGCCAGTTTCGTAGGGAGGATAAGCGTAGCGCATCCCCCTACCCATCCCAGCCCGGACAGCGAATGAACAATATTCGGCCTAGTCATGGAAAAACAGCCCCGCATCATGGCGCCACGCCACCGTCACGTCGTCGTCCACCTCGAAAAACTTGGCGCGCCCCGGCGCGGAATTGGCCAGCAAGGCCTCCATCTCCATGCCGTTGTCAAGTTCCACCTTGTAGACGGTGACATCGCCCAGGTAGAGCAGGCCGCGCACGATGCCGTGGAAATGATTTTTTAGTTCGGGCGTCTGGGCATGCGAGGAAATATGCACCTGCTCGGGGCGCAAGGCCAGCACCCCGGTATCGCCGGCCTTGACGCCCTTGACCAGCGGCGCGGCCACCGCGCCCAGATCCGTCGCCTGCAATACCAGGTGACCGTGATGCGTCTCCGCCACCCGCGCCGCCAGCATGTTGATATTGCCGATGAAATCCGCGACGAAACGGTTGCGGGGGAAGCTATACAGCTTGTCGGGCTCGTCGACCTGCTCGACCTTCCCTTCGTTCATCACCGCGATGCGGTGCGACAGCGCCAGCGCCTCCTGCTGCGAGTGGGTGACGAACACGAAAGTCACCCCGACATCGCGCTGCAACGCGATCAGGTCGCCTTCCATCTGCTCGCGCAGCTTGGCGTCGAGCGCACCCAGCGGTTCGTCGAGCAGCAACAGGCGCGGCTTGTTGACCAGCCCGCGCGCCAGCGCCACGCGCTGCTTCTGGCCGCCGGACAGCTCGTGGGGATAATGGCCGCTCTTGTCGCTGAGGTGCACTTGCTCCAGAGCCTGTTTGACCCGTTCATGGATTTCATCCAGCGGGCGCTTGGCCATGTTCAGCGGAAAGGCGACGTTGTCGCGCACCGTCATATGCGGGAACAGCGCGTAGCTCTGGAACACGGTATGCACCGGGCGTTTTTCTGGCGGCGTGGCGGCGAGATCGACACCGTCGAGGAAGATCCGCCCGGCATCGGGTTCGTCGAAGCCCGCGATCAGCCTCAATAAAGTGGTCTTGCCGCAACCGGAAGGCCCGAGTAGCGTGAAAAACTCGCCGGCCTCGATGGTCAGGGTCACATCGTCGAGTGCGAGCAGGTCGCCGAAGCGGCGGGTGACGTTGCGGATTTCCAGGATGGACATAGGCTGAATGGGCTATTCGTATCTGGGTAAACGATCTGAATGCTAGGCTTCCCATCGGGATAAAACAAGAATTCGGCCGCGCATCCCCGAATAAGCTGCTTGTCGCCCCCCTGTCATGAATGCGTAACGATTCCTAAATATGCTAGGCCGATTCGCTGTCCCTTAGATACCCCATTTCCGCCAGGAGTTTCCCCATGAATATCCCGCGTTTCGCCCTTCTGCCGCTCCTGGTTTTCGGAGCGGTGTCACCCGTGCTGGCAGGGCTCGACGACGATGCGCCATTCAAGAGCGACGGCGTGACCCGGAATACGCCGGCCTCTTACATCGATGGCCGCGCTTTCTCCGACAACCCGTCCCACGCCGAGGCGAATAGCGGCTTGCGCCTGTCTCCGCCGACCGGGACGCAGCTCCTGAGTGGACAGCGCTTCGACCTACGGGTGGAAACCCAGATTCCGGCGCAGACGCCGCCGGCCCTGGTCAAGCTCGTCGTCAACGGTCATGACGTCACCGCCCGCTTCAAGGCGAAAATCGCGGCGCAGGGACTCGGCCTGGAAAGCGGCACGCCGAAATCCGAACTGCTATTCGGGGAGACGGCGCGCAACCTGTCCTTCGGGCGGCCCGGCCTGTGGAAGGTCAAGGCGGTGGTGAATGTGGACGGGATCGAACGCAGCATCGAAAACACCTACCCGGTGGCGCAACCGCCTTTCGGCGGAGCGAAGGGCGGCCCCCGGCATGTGGTGTTCTTCCTCGGTGACGGCATGGGCCTGCCCATCCGCACCGCCGCGCGCCTAGTGGGCAAGGGTTTGTTCGAGGGGCGCGGGAAGGGCGGCTTGAACATGGACCGGATGGACGAGTACGGACTGGTTCACACGTCTTCCTTCGACAGCGTCATCACCGATTCGGCGCCGGGCATGGCCAGCTACGTGTCCGGGATGAAGCAGTCCAATAACGCCATCAACGTCGCCGTGGACAACACCCCGGAAAACAGCCTCGACAATCCCCGTGTCGAAACCCTGTGGGAATTCCTAAAGCGCAGCCAGGGCTGGAAAACCGGCGTGGTCACCGACGCGTTCGTCACCGATGCCACGCCCGCCGCCGTCGCCGCTCATAGCCGCGCCCGCGCCGACCGGACGGCAATCGCCCAACAAATGCTGGGCTACTACCGGGACGAGAGTGCCCAGCCCAAGACCGGTTACGCCGCGCTGGCCGAACTGACCCAGCCGCTGGACGTGATACTCGGCGCCGGCGCGCGCGACTGGCTGCTAAAGAGCAACCCGGACGCCAAATCTTTCTACCAGTACAAGGATAAGGGCCGCAGCGATGTCGACCTCTTCGCCACGGTGGCGCCGTCGCTGGGCTACGCCACCGCGCGCAATCTCGCCGAATTGCAGGCGGCGCCGGACAACCAGCGCCTGCTGGGCATTTTCAGCGGCGAGTTCCGCACCACTTCGAGCGGCTTGGGCGCCGACAACATCCCCGCCGTACTCGACCGGCGCGTGGCGCGTGGCTTGGCGACCATCCGCGGCAAGGATGCCGCCGCCGAGGAAATCGGCATGAACGTGGCGCCGCCCTTCGGCACCGGTTGCGGCGCCACGGTTGCGGAGTGTTTCCGCGCCGTGCCGTCGAAAAAGGAAATGGTGGAAAAAGCCGTCGCCGTGCTGAACCGACTGGCGGGCCGGAAAGGCGGCTGGATTTTGCTGGTGGAGCAATCCCAGACCGACAAGCTGGCGCATATCCTCGAATACGACCGGGTCATCTACGAAGCGCTGGAATTGGACGAGAGCATCGGTTGGGTGACGAAACACCTGGGTACCCAACGCGATGCGCTGGTCGTAGTGGCTTCGGACCATGCCCAGCCGGAAACCATCATCGGCGTGGCGATGCCTAGCGTAATCGCCTCGGCGGGCGCCGGCGCCTGTTTCAGCGGCGCGGCTTACCCCATCACCATCGGTTCGGCCGCCGACCCGGATCGTCCCTGCGCATTGCAGGACGTTATCGGCACCTTCAACGACAGCACCTTCCCGACCTATGCCAGCAACCGCGGCGACGGCTACCCGGACGACCCCGATCCGCTGGTCAAGCTGGTGTTGGAAGACGGCGGACGCCCGACCTACAGCACCAACTACCTGACCAATTACCAGCCTCTGGAGCCTACCGCCAAAACCTCGGCCTTGCCCAATCCCAAGCGCGCCCCCGACGGCCTGCTGATGACCGGCAACATGCCGACGCAGAAGGTGAAGGCCGGCGCCAACAAGACCGAAGGTAACGTGAAAATCGCTCCGCATTCCGCCGACGACGTGCCCTTGAGCGCGTCGGGGCGCGGCGCCGAGCTGTTCGGCGGGGTCTACGAAAACGCCGAAGTCCAGGTGCGGATTGCCGCCGCCTTGCGCGGCCAGACGCGACGCGCCCAGATGCAACTCGGCTCGGGCTATAGCGGCGTACCAACGACGGCGCCCGCAGCGAAATTCCTCAAGGGTTTGTAAGCGCACGAAGCAACTGAAACGGAAAACATGAAAAAAATTTTTGCCAGCATTCCGTCGAGTATCCGGCCCGTCCGCCTGATTGCCGCGACGGCGTTCCTGGCCTGCGCCGGGCCTGCCGCCGCTGCCGACGTCTACGGGCGGGTCTACGACACTTTGCGCGGACAGCTGTATCCCGGCGCCCAGGTCACCCTCGTTGCCCAGCCGGCTCAGGTCGTCCGCTGCGACGAACAGGCCGGTTTCCGCTTCAAGGACGTGCCGCCGGGTGTCTACCTGGTGCGCCTGGCGCTGCCGGATAGCAGCGTTTTCACCAGTCGGCTACTGGTGTCCGGGCGCACCCCGACGACTATCGCGGATCTGGATTTGTCGCGGATCAACCCGCCGGACGAAGACGACGAGTATTGACGCGCTTAGGCGCTAGCGCTCGTCGGAGGGATGCACTGTGTGATGCGGATGCGCGGCGTGCGCATGGAGGAAGGCATGGGCCGGCTCCAGCGGCGTCGGCTTGCCCACCACATGCGGCGCGAGCGAGCCGATCACCATGCCGGCGGCGCTCATCAGCAGCCCCACCAGTTGCGGCGGCCAGTAGGTGTCGGGCTGGAAAACTTCCAGCAGCACCCATGAACTCAGCCCCGCCGCCATCGCGAAGTAGGCGCCCTGGGTATTCGCGCGTTTCCAGTAGAGCCCGGCGAACAGCGGAATAAAGGCTGCCACCAGGGTGATCTTGTAAGCGTTTTCGACCATCTTGAATATGCTCGAACCGGAATTCAGCGCGAATCCCAGCACCACCGCAGCGAAGCACAGGATCACGATGCGCATCATGCGCAGGAAAGCGTGATCGCCGATCTTCGGGAAAAAGCCGCGCAGGATGTTTTCGGAAAACGATACCGACGGCGCCAGCAGCGTGGCCGACGAGCAGCTCATGATCGCCGACAGCAGTGCGCCGAAGAACACCACCTGGGCGAATACCGGGGTATGCTGGAGGATCAGCGTCGGCAGCACCAGTTGCGGGTCTTTTTCCAGCAGCTCGCCGAACATCGCCGGGTCGATCAGCGTCGCCGAGTAGGCGAGGAACATCGGCACGAAGGCGAAGGCGAAATAGATCGAGCCGCCCAGCACCGAGCCGCGGATCGCGGTCTTTTCGTCCTTGGCCGAGGTGATGCGCTGGAACACGTCCTGTTGCGGGATCGAGCCGAACATCATGGTGACCCAGGCGCCGATGAAGGGTATCCACTCGGATGCCCTGGCCTCGGGGAAGAAGTCCAGCTTGCCGGCCTGGGAGGCATGGCTTACCACCGCGCCGACGCCTCCGGTCATCCCGGAAATCAGCCAGCCGATGTACAACATGCCGCCCATGATCACCGTCATCTGGACGAAGTCGAGGATCGCCACCGACAACATCCCGCCGAAGGTGGTGTAGGTCAGCACGATCGCCGCGCCGATGATCATCCCGGTTTGCTGGTCGATGGCGCCGCCGGTAACCACGTTGAACACCAGCCCGAGCGCCTTGATCTGCGCCGACACCCAGCCCAGATAGGAAGCGACGATGCATAGCGTGGTGGCCACTTCCACCACCCGGTTGTAGCGCAGCCGGTAGTAGTCGCCGATGGTCAGCAAATTCATGCGGTACAGCTTGCTGGCGAAGAATACCCCGGCCAGGATCAGACACAGGCTGGCGCCGAACGGGTCGGCAACCACCCCGCGCAAGCCTTCCTTGGTGAAGGTGGCGGAAATCCCCAGCACCGTCTCGGCGCCGAACCAGGTGGCGAACACCGTGGCGGTGACCACCGGCAGCGGCAGATGGCGCCCGGCCACGGCGAAATCCTTGGCGCTATGGACGCGGGTGGCGGCGAACAGGCCGATGCCGATGGAAACCAGCAGGTAGAGAACGACGAACCAGATCAACATAATCGCAAGATCGCTAAGTGCTTATTTCAGGAAAAGAACCGCTGGCGCGCCTCGCTCGGGATGTCCATCCCCATGCCTTCGGCGCGTTGCAGCAGTTCCCAGTAATAACGGTAGGAGGCGCGGTCGTGCAGTTTGCCTTCCCACTGGATCGGCCCCCAGGCGACATTCTGGGCGGCGATCAGCAAAATGGCGGCCTCGTTGACCTCCATGAAATTCGGGCGCATCGCTTCGACGATGGGCAGGATCTGGTTGGGATGGATGCTCCACATCCGCAGGAAACCGAGTTCCTGGCGAGCGCGGCGGGCATCTTCGCGCACCACGTCGAGGTCGCGGATTTCGGTGGTGACGTTGTGGCACGGCACCACCCCGTTGCCCAGCGCCGCAGCGACGATTTCGCACTTGGCGCGGACGATCAGCAAATGCTCGAACTGGCCGGGCGAGCGCATCGCAGCGGCAGGAACCGCACCGTGATATTCGGCGACGAAGTCCATGATCCCGAAATTGAGGGTGGCGACATGCGGCAGGCGCGCGATTTCCCAAACCTCGTGCAACGCGCCGGGGGTCTCGATCAGCACATGCACCGGGATTTCGCGGGAGATGCCGTGGCGGCTGCGCAGTTCGTCGAGCAAGCTGATCTGGGTCAGCACGTCGTCGGCACATTCCGCCTTGGGCAGAACGATATAGGCGACGCGCTGCCCGGCCCGGCCGATGACGATCTCCAGGTCGTCGCGCCAGAACGGATGGGTCACGTCGTGGATGCGCACGCCGACACGTCCGAAACGGTTGTCGCCGG
>CALMWM010000553.1 GCA_937873435.1 uncultured Gallionellaceae bacterium | reverse complement strand
GCGGGAGAGGGTGTTTCTTGCGCAAAACGGGCTGACTGAATTCATAAGGATCATGATTAACGTCTCTCTATCCACCAGATCATCCCCAGCGCCATGCCGAGAAAAATCAGGGTGGGAAAAATGGCGCTGAACAGCGGCGGCCAGTCGTTGAGCAGGCCGAGATGGGCGAACAGGCGGTTCAGCAGGTGAAAACTCAGGCCCAGCATGATGCCGGCGAAAATTCGCGTGCTGACCCCGCCGGAGCGCAGTTGCTGGCTGGCGAAGGGGAGCGCCAGTACCAGCATCGCCAGGGTGGCGATGGGGTAGGACAGCTTGGCCCACAGGGCGATTTCGTAGCGCGCGGTTTTCTGTTTGTTGTCGCGCAGATGCTGGACGTAGAAATACAGGTTCCAGGCCGACATCTGTTCCGGCACGACCAGCAGGACGTTGAGGATTTCCGGGCTGAGCACCGAGTTCCAGTCGGCTTCCGGCAAACGATCGACCACGGTGCGGCCGGGCTCGAAACGGGTCTGCGAAACATCGCTGAGGCGCCAGCGGTTTTCATCCACATGGACGCCCTGGCGCGCGTAACTGATGGTGCGCAGGCGATAGGTTTCGTCGAAATCGTAAATCTTCACGCCTTTCAGGGTGGCATCCGGCAATACTTCCTCGACGTTGACGAAGCTCGACGCATCCTTGACCCACAGGCCGGAACGGAATTCCTGCGCTACCACGCCCTTGGTCGCCTTGAGGCGCATCTGGCTGGCAAAACGCTCGGCGGAAGGGGCGATGAATTCGCCGAAAACGAAAGTCAGCACCGCGAACGCCAACCCGGCTTGCAGCAGCGCGGTCGCGATACGCCATAACGGCAGGCCGGATACGCGCATCACGGTGAGCTCGGAGTGGGAATTCAACTGCGATAGCGCGAACAGGGTGCCGATCAGTGCGGCAATCGGGAACAGTTCGTAAACATGCCCCGGCAGGCTGAGCAGGACGAAACCGACGGCATTCATCAGCCGGTAATTGCCCTTGCCGATGTCGCCCATCTCGTGGATCAGGTCGAAAAAGGCGAACAGCATCAGCAGCGCCGCGAACACCAGCAGGGTGCTGATGTAGATTTCGCGGGCGAGATAACGGCTGAGGGTTCTCATCGCGATGCCTTCGCCGCTTGGCCGCGATACCACAGGCTGCCCAGCCTTGCCGCCAGGGTCGGCGCCAACGACAGGCGGCGGTGGAAGAAATAGGCCAGCGCCGCCAGCATTATCGCGTGGATCAGCCAGATGCCCACGTAGGGACTGAGTTTGTCCTGTGCCACCCACGCCTGGGCGATGCTCAGGCTGTTGTTGTAGATCATGTAGATCAGCACCGCCAGGATCAGGTTGAGCGAACGTCCGGCGCGCGGGTTGACGAAGCTCAGCGGAATCGCCAGCACCGCCAGGATCATCGCGCTCAGCGGCAAACCGACGCGCCACAGCAGTTCGCTCATGTTGGCCGGGGTGTGCTCGCGCAGCAGCGCCAGGGTCGACATGGACTTGGTCGATGGTGCGCCAAGACGCGCTTCGTAGGGGTCGATGCGCACCGCGTAGCGCTCGAACGAGACCACCTTGTATTCCGGCGATCCGGGCGGCCCTTCATAACGGCGACCGTTGAGCAGCACCAGGAAACGGTCGCCGTTGGCGGCAGTCATCTGGTAGCCGTGTTGCGCGGTAACGATGCCGAGTTTCTGGTGCTGCACCGCGCGCACGAAAATATTGCCGACGGTGTTCTTCTCGCCGGCGAAGCTTTCGACGAAATACACCCGCTCGGCGTGACTGGATTCCTTGAACACGCCGGGCGCGATGGTCGAGACATCGTCGCGGCTGTTGATCAGGCGCCGGTATTCGTCGCTTTTATCCAATGCCCAGGGCGCTACCAGCAGGCTCAGTATCGCGACCAAACCTACCACCGGCGCGGCGAACAAGGCGACCGGACGTATCCAGGCGGTCAGGCTCACTCCGGCGGAAAACCATACCACCATTTCGCTGTCGCGATAGCTGCGCGTCAAGCTCATCAAGACCGCGATAAACAGTGTCAGGGACAGCAATACCGGCAAGTAGTTGACCACGCTGAACAGCATGAATACCAGCACCGCCTCGTTGGCCAACGAACCGCTTGCCGCCAGGCCGAGAAAACGGATCAGCATGGTGGTGACGGTAATCATCAGCAACACCGCGAAGACCAGCAGGGCGGTGTGGGTCATTTCGCGCAACAGGGTGCGCTGGAAGATGTTGGGCATTGACGATTAAATGCGGTGGTTCACGAATTTGCGCGAATAAAAAGCATGAGATGGTGGATGCATCGGAGTTAATACCTTGGTTTTTTGACTTTTAGGCGCGTTATCGCGAATAATCGCGCATCCGAACAAGTTTTGGTCCCAGCAACCAGCAAGGAGTAGTTTGTGAAATTTAGCATAAAAAGCGACAGCCCGGAAAAACAGCGTAGCGGGTGCGTGGTGGTCGGCATCTTCGAAGCGAGCAAATTATCCAAGTCCGCGGAGGAGCTGGATAGTAGCGCCAAAGGCTATTTGAGCGAAATCCTGAAGCGCGGCGACATGGACGGCAAGCTCGGCGCAACGTTGCTGCTGCATGGCGTGCCGCACATCCACAGCGAGCGCGTGCTGCTGGTCGGGCTGGGCAAAGCAAAGGAATTCCGCGATAACGAATACCGCAGCGCTTGCCGTGCCGCTCTCAAGGCGCTCGGCGCTACCGGCGCGACCGAAGCCGCGATTTATCTCACCGAGTTGCCGCTGAAAAATCGCGATAGCGCCTGGAAAGTCGAGCAGGCGGTAATAGCCGCCGGCGAAAGCGCTTACCGTTTCGACCAGCTGAAAAGCAAGCCGGAAAAAGCCAAACGTTCGCTGAATCACCTCATCCTGGCCGTTGCGCGCCGCGGCGAACAAGCCGCAGCGGAAGCCGCCGTCAAACAAGGAATGGCCATCGCCGACGGGATGACGCTGGCGAAAAACCTCGGCAACCTGCCCGGTAACATCTGCACGCCGACTTACCTGGCGCAGCAAGCGCAGCAGGTCGCCGCAGCCCACAAGCTGAAGATCGAGGTGCTGGAACAGGCCGATATGGAAAAGCTCGGCATGGGTTCGCTGTTGTCGGTGGCGCGCGGCAGCCGCCAGCCGCCCAAGCTGATCGTGCTGCAATACTCGGGCGCGGACGCCAAGCAGAAACCCGTCGTTCTGGTGGGCAAGGGGATTACCTTTGACGCTGGCGGGATTTCGCTGAAACCGCCGGCCGAGATGGACGAGATGAAATACGACATGTGCGGCGCCGCCAGCGTGCTCGGGGTGGTTCAGGCCGTTGCCGAACTGAAGCTGCCGTTGAACCTGGTCGGCATCATCCCGGCCTGCGAAAATCTCCCCGACGGCGACGCCAACAAGCCGGGCGACATCGTCACCAGCATGTCCGGCCAGACCATCGAAATCCTCAACACCGATGCCGAAGGGCGCCTGATCCTGTGCGATGCGCTGACCTATGCCGAACGTTTCGATCCGGCGGCGGTGGTCGATATCGCCACGCTCACCGGCGCCTGCGTGATCGCGCTGGGACATGTCGCCTCCGGGCTGCTCGCCAACAACGACGGCCTGGCGCGCGAGCTGCTGGATGCCGGCGAAGCCGCCAGCGACCGCGCCTGGCAGATGCCGCTGTGGGAGGATTACCAGGAACAGCTGAAGAGCAATTTCGCCGACATGGCGAACATCGGCGGACGTGCCGGCGGAACCATTACCGCCGCGTGCTTCCTCTCGCGTTTCGCCAAGAAGTTCGACTGGGCGCACCTCGACATCGCCGGCACCGCGTGGAAATCCGGCAAGGAAAAAGGCTCGACCGGACGCCCGGTGCCGTTGCTGGTGCATTTCCTGGTCAAGAAAAGCGCTGAGAAAAAGTAAGGCGAGCTAGTTCAACCCGCCAACTACGATGACCCAAATCGACTTCTACATCAACGCCGCGGACAAGTTCCGCATCGCCTGCGTGATCGCCGCCAAGGCCTACGAACGCGGCCTGCGCACCCTGATCTATACACCGGATAGCGCCGCCAGCGCGAAACTCGACCAGATGTTATGGACGACCCCGGCACTGGGTTTTATTCCGCACTGCCTGGCCGAAGACGAATTGGCGGCGGTGACGCCGATCGTGATCGACCAGCGCGGCGAGGATGTGACCCACGACGACGTGCTGCTCAACCTGTGCGCTGAACGTCCGCCGTTTTTCAGCCGTTTCCAGCGCTTGGTGGAAATCGTCGGCCTCGACGAAGAAGACAAGGCTGCCGCGCGCGAACGCTGGCGTTTCTACCGAGAACGCGGCTATGCGCTGGATACTCACGACACCGGGAAGAAGCGTTGATGGAAAACGAACTGGAACCGGATAGCGGCGACGATGTGCTGGAAAAGGTCGATGCGCTGCTGAAGAAGCATCAGAACCGGGCATTTCACTCAGCTGCGCGAACTGCCTCGCCAGCTCCGGTTCCGGCACCGGAGCCTACGCCGCCTGCAATGTCGGCAGCGGACAGCGCGGATTTCGACGACGACATCCCGACGCTCACCGATGTGGTCGAAACCTCCTCGCCATCCGCATCCCCCACCGGTACGGGCTACACAGGCACGCCGCCGGGTTTGGCTCGCGACCTGGAAGTGCGTCTTTGCCGCGAACTGGAATCCCGCATCGCGCCGCAGCTTTCCGCGGCATTCGGGCAAGTTCTCGACGAATTGCTGGAGCAGGCGAGGCAACGCATCAGCGAAACCGTGCACCAGCAACTCGAACAGGAGCTGAAGAAATCCGCCCACCCCACGCCGGGAAAACCCGGCGGCGAAACACAGGTATAATCTGCGCTTTCCGATTTCCCCCATTCCGCACCACTATGGAACCCGCAAACAGCCTCGCCAAAAGTTACGAACCCAGCGCCATCGAGGCGCACTGGTACCCGATCTGGGAATCCTCCGGCTACTTCAAGGCCGCCACCGATGCCGCAAGGGAAGCCTACTGCATCATGCTGCCGCCGCCCAACGTCACCGGCACGCTGCACATGGGGCACGCCTTCCAGGACACCCTGATGGACACCCTGATCCGCTACCACCGCATGAAGGGCGAGAACACCCTGTGGCAGCCGGGCACCGACCACGCCGGGATCGCCACCCAGATCGTGGTGGAGCGCCAGCTCGACGCCAAGGGCGTGTCGCGCCACGATCTCGGGCGCGAAAAATTCCTGGAAAAAGTCTGGGAGTGGAAAGAAGAATCCGGCTCCTCGATCACCCGCCAGATGCGCCGCCTGGGCGCTTCCTGCGATTGGTCGCGCGAGCGTTTCACGATGGACGAGGGCTTGTCCAAAGCGGTCAGCGAAGTTTTCGTCACGCTTCATAAACAAGGGCTGATCTATCGCGGCAAGCGCCTGGTCAACTGGGACCCGGTGCTGCAAACGGCGGTTTCCGATCTGGAAGTGGTTTCCGAGGAAGAAGACGGCTCGATGTGGCACATCTGCTACCCGGTCGAAGGTTGCGCCGATGCGCTGGTGGTCGCTACCACCCGCCCGGAAACCATGCTGGGCGACATGGCGGTGGCGGTGCATCCCGACGACGAGCGCTACAAGCACCTGGTCGGCAAGCATGTGCGCCTGCCGCTATGCGAGCGCACCATCCCGATCATCGCCGACGATTACGTCGATCCGGCCTTCGGCACCGGTTGCGTGAAGATTACCCCGGCGCACGATTTCAACGACTACCAGGTCGGCCAGCGGCATCATCTCGAACCGCTCAGCGTCCTGACGCTCGACGCCAAGATCAACGACCTCGCCCCGGCGGAATACCAGGGCATGGATCGTTTCGACGCGCGCAAGAAAATCGTCGCCGACCTCGAAGAACAAGGCCTGCTGGTCGCCGTCAAGCCGCACAAGCTGATGGTGCCGCGAGGCGACCGCACCCATGCGGTGATCGAACCGATGCTCACCGACCAGTGGTACGTAGCGATGGACGGCCTCGCCAAGCGCGCGCTGAAGTCAGTGGCCGACGGCGAAGTCAAGTTCGTGCCGGACAACTGGACTCACGTCTACAACCAGTGGCTGGAGAACATCCAGGATTGGTGCATCTCGCGCCAATTGTGGTGGGGCCACCGGATTCCGGCATGGTACGACGAGGACGGCAACGTCTATGTCGCCCACAGCCTGGAAGAAGCCCAGGCTCAAGCCGGTGCCGGCAAGACGCTGACCCAGGACGAGGACGTGCTCGACACCTGGTTCTCCTCCGCGCTGTGGCCGTTCTCGACCCTCGGCTGGCCGAACCAGACGCCGGAGTTGGCGACCTTCCTGCCCGGCTCGGTGCTGGTCACCGGCTTCGACATCATCTTCTTCTGGGTCGCCCGGATGATCATGATGTCGCTGCACTTCACCGACAAAGTCCCTTTCAAAGAGGTTTACGTTCACGGCCTGGTGCGCGATCAGCACGGCAACAAGATGTCGAAATCCAAGGGCAACGTGATCGACCCGATAGACTTGATCGACGGCATCACGCTGGAAGAACTGGTGACCAAGCGCACCAGCAACCTGATGAACCCCAAGCAGGCCGAATCCATCGGCAAGCTTACGCGCAAGGACTTTCCCGAGGGGATTCCTTCCTTCGGCACCGATGCGATCCGTTTCACCTTCGCCAGCCTGGCCTCGCACGGGCGCGACATCAAGTTCGACTTCAAACGCTGCGAAGGCTACCGCAATTTCTGCAACAAGCTGTGGAACGCCACCCGCTACGTACTGATGAACCTCGAAGGCCAGGATTGCGGCCAGGACGACAGCGCCGCATTCGAGTATTCCGACGCCGACAAGTGGATCGTCACCCGTTTGCAGCAGGCGGAAAAGGATGCCATCGAAGGCTTCGACCACTACCGTTTCGACATGGCGGCGCGCGCGGTCTACGAATTCGTGTGGGACGAGTATTGCGACTGGTACGTCGAACTCGCCAAAGTGCAATTACTCCCTCACCCCAACCCTCTCCCGCCTGCGGGAGAGGGGGCCTTATTGGAGGCGCGCCATCGGGCCACCCGCCGCACCTTGGCGCGCGTGCTGGGCGCCACCCTGCGCCTGGCGCATCCGCTGATCCCCTTCATCACCGAGGAACTGTGGCAGAAGGTCGCCCCGCTTACCGGCGCGGCCCACTGCACCCAGGGCGGCAACGTCGCCTCTATCATGCTGGCGCCTTTCCCACGCCCCAACGAGGCCAAGATCGACAACGCCGCCTACGCGCGCATCAGCACCCTCAAGGACATCGTCCACGCCTGCCGCAACCTGCGCGGCGAGATGAGCCTGTCGCCGGCGCAGAAAGTGCCGCTGATCGCACTCGGCGAGATTGCCGCCTACGTCCCCTACATCCAGGCGCTGGCGCGGATTTCCGAAGTGACCGTGGTAGAAGGCGAACTGCCGCAAGCCGATGCGCCGGTGGCGGTGGTCGGCAATTTCCGCCTGATGCTCAAGATCGAAGTGGACAAGGAAGCCGAACAGGCGCGCCTGTCCAAGGAAATCGCCCGCCTCGAAGGCGAAATCGCCAAGGCGCAGGCCAAGCTCGCCAACGAGAGCTTCGTCGCGCGCGCGCCCGCTGCGGTAGTGGCGCAGGAACAGGAACGTCTGGCGAACTTCGGCGACACACTGGGGAAACTCAGGACGCAATTGGATAAGCTGAAATAAGCGCTATACTGGCAATGACCAATAAAAAAAGTAAGGTATGGGTATGAACGTTTTTCGAAATTTCTTCCTGCTGCTCGCCGGCTTGGCATTGCTCGGCGGTTGTGCCACCAACGGCGACCGGCGCGATCCGCTGGAGCCTTTCAATCGCGGGGTCTACCGGTTCAACGAGGCTGTGGACGATGCGGTGATCAAGCCTGTGGCGCAGGGCTACAAGGACATCCTGCCGCAACCGGTGCGCACCGGCGTCGCCAACTTCTTCGCCAACCTCGACGATGTGCTGGTGCTGCTCAACGACCTGCTGCAATTCAAACTGACGCAGGCAGTCACCGACTTTCACCGTGTCGTCTGGAACACCACGCTGGGGATAGGCGGGTTGTTCGATGTCTCCAGCAAGCTGGGGCTGGAAAAACACAACGAAGATTTCGGTCAAACGTTGGGGTATTGGGGCGTTGGCGACGGTCCTTACCTGGTGC
>CALMWM010000552.1 GCA_937873435.1 uncultured Gallionellaceae bacterium | reverse complement strand
GTCGGGATCACGGGTAAGACCGGTCTGTTCAAGAAACTCCCTGAGATTGCGTCCGTTAGGTAACTGTTCGCGGATGTTGCTCAACAGCAAGGGAATGCCGCGTTCCATCAACATGTCGCGCACCTGGTTGAGCATGTGTGCCGCGGTGATGTCCACCGACTGCACCCGCCGCAGATCGAGGATGATGTAGTCGCGCATCTTTATTTCCGGCTCCAGCACCTTGTAAAGTTCGTAGGTGGTGCCGAAAAACAAGCTGCCCTGCAATTCGAAAATGACCGCCTTGTCGCCATTTTGTTCGATGACCCGCATCTCCGCTTCGGGACGGTACCAAGTGGAGGAGCGCTGGTTGACGAAAGTCTTGCGCCGTACCACCGAACCGCCGACCTGCTCGCGCACGAAAAGCACGATGGACATCGCGACACCCGTCGCGGATGCGGCGATCAGCCCCACCGTCAAAGCGACGCCGATTACCGCCGCGACCACTGCAAAATCGAACACAGTGGCACGTGACTCAAGGAAATGCAGGGGTTCGGTGTCTATCATGCGCAAACCGATGACGATCAGAATGCCCGCCAGCGTGGCAATCGGAATCCAGGCGATGAACGAGCCCAGCAACAATGCTGCGACCAGCGCCAGGGCTCCTTCGGCGATGCCGGAAACTCGGGTTTGCGCGCCGCTGGTCAGATTAACCAGCGAAGCGCCCATGGTGCCGGCACCGGGGATTCCGCCGATAGCCGACGAGGTGATATTGGCGATACCCTGTGCCACCAATTCGCGGTTAGGCTCGTGGCGACTGCGCGTCATCTGGTCGATGACCACACAGGTTTTCAGGGTATCGATGGAGAGCAGCGCCGCCAGCGTCAACGCGCTGCCGACCAAGCCGCCGACCTGGGCAAGTGTCAACCCGCCGATTTCATGCCAGCGTCCGCTGATGGTGCCGAGGTATCCTTCCCCAGTCGCTCCGAGAGCGCCGAGCACCAGTTTATTGTCGTTCAGCGTTTGCATCGACGGATCGTGATTGGCGAGGGCGAAATAAGCCACTACCCCGGCGAAAATACCGAGGATCGTACTGGGGACTACCTTGGTGAGTTTGGGCGCAACCAACGCCACGACCACCGTCGCTCCCCCCACGGCCACCCCGCGCAAGTCCCATAAATTCGGCGAAAGCATCGCCTCCCACCAAGTCGTCCCACCGGGGGCGCCGACGAACTTCTGAACCTGGCTGCCGATGATGATCAGGCCGACACCGCTCATGTAGCCGCTGACTACCGTATAGGGAATGTACTTGATCAGTTTGCCGAACCCAACAAAACCGATGAGAATCTGGATTACCCCGGTAAGAATGCCCAGCACCGTCAATAGCAGGATAATGTTGGCCGGTGCGACGCCTTGCTGCACCAGTTCGATGGCAAAAGCCGACAGCACAGCGGCGGCAGGCGCACACGGCGCACTGATCAGCCTGTCGGCACCGCCGAAGGCAGGCGCGACCAGTCCCAGCGCCGCCGCCCCGAGTATGCCCGCCAGCGCACCGAATGCGGCATATTCCGGGCCAATCGCCGAGTAAATGGTGACGCCGAAGGCCACTGCCGCCGGCAACGCCACCAGCATGGCTGCCAACCCGCCCCAGAAGTCGCCGGGAATGCGAAATTTTCCTGCAAGTGCCTGCATCGCTGTCCGCCTTGTAACCGTAATGCAATAAATGTATCACAGTTGCAGCATCGGACGTTTCGCTCAGTGTGGGTTTACCGAGCCGTAACCATCAACGAAAACGGCGTCCCTTCCAGGCCGGTTGCTCGTCAAACTGTTTGCGCTGTTCGGGCGTCAGAACCGCATACAACTCCTTGATTGCCGCAGCACGGGTTTCCATCTGCTGCTCGTGCGCCTTCATCAGCGCGAGCATTTTATCCATGCGTTCCGGCGTGCTCAGTTTGCGCATTTCTTCCCGATTCGGGCGGTCTTGCGGCAATGCGGCCTGCATTTTTTCGGTGAAGGTTTTCCAGGCCGGTTCCTGTTCGGTGCTGAGGTTGAGTTGCTTGTGCAACTCGGCCTGGCGTTTTTCGATGAACGCGGCCATCTTGCCTTGGCTGTCGCCGGACAGTCCGCCCTGGAACATCATCCCGCCGTCCATGCCGCGGCAGCCCGGCGACATGGCGAACGCGGAAGATGCTGCGGCAGCGATGGCAATGGCGCTCAGACCGACAAGCGCGAATTTGCTGGTATTTTTCATGATGGAATCTCCTGATAAATGCGAATTGAAGTGCGGTTTGCACGCTTCGCATTTAATCCGTCGGATGTATCGGGGGTGTGTCCGCCTAACGCCGTTTTGTATCGCCTTGTGTCCGCCCCGGCGCCGGATACATGCCGATACAAACCGCTATACCCGTCGCGATTCGGCATAGGCATAATAGCCACATGGAAAACCTACCTCATATCCTTATCGTCGACGACGACCGCGAAATCCGCACCCTGCTCGCCGACTATCTCGACGCCAACGCCTGTAAAACCTTAACCGCCGCGGACGGCACGGAAATGCGCAACATCCTGGCGACCACCCGCGTCGACCTGATCGTGCTCGACCTGACCCTGCCGGGCGAAGATGGATTGACCTTGTGCCGCAACCTGCGCGCCCACTCCAGCCTGCCGGTGGTGATGTTGACCGCACGCGGCAGCGCACTCGACCGCATACTCGGGCTGGAAATGGGGGCCGACGATTACTTGCCCAAGCCCTTCGAGCCGCGTGAACTGCTGGCCCGGATTCGCAGCGTATTGCGCCGCACCCAGGCACTGCCCCCCAACCTCGAACCGCCCGAGGCAGATTGCCTGCGCTTTGCCGGCTGGCTGCTCGACCTGACCGCACGCCACCTGGTCAACCCGCAGGACGTGGTGGTCGCCCTCTCCGGCGCGGAATTCCGCCTGCTCAAAGTCTTTCTCGAACACCCCAACCGGGTGCTCAACCGCGATCAGTTGCTGAACCTGACTCAGGGACGCGATGCCGATCCGTTCGACCGCTCCATCGACCTGATGATCAGCCGTCTGCGGCAAAAGCTGGGTGAAGATGCCCGCTCGCCGCAAATCATCAAAACCGTGCGCAACGAAGGCTATGTACTGGCGGCAAGCGTCACGGCGGAGCCACGGGCATGAAAAACTTTTTCGGCTCGATGGCCGGATACGTTTTCCTGCTGCTAGTGGCAGGAATGGTCGCTTCGGTGGCTCTTACGCTGACACTGGCTTCACGGGAGCGCCAGGAAGAAATAGCGCGGGTACGGAATAGTCACGCGGTTGACCGTGTGGAGCAACTGGTAATCGCCCTTGAAGCAGCCTCGCCGGATGGACGGCTGCGCATTGCCACCGCAGCTCGCAGCGCGGGTATCCGGGCGGATTTTGCCGAGGTAACGGAAGGCGCCAGCGAATCCGATAACGAATTCACCCAGGCATTGCGCGAAAGGCTGGGACGGGACAGCGGCGTTGCCGCAACCCGCATCCGCGGCGACGCCTGTTTTTTTCGCCCCCACCCAGGTAACGGGGCGAACCACGGCCACCCTCCCCTCTGCCGGGCAGTACAGCTCAAGCTCCGCGACGGCATGCAATTGCACCTGGTTCTCGGCGGCGCACGCGATTTCGGGCCGCCGCCGCTCGGCCTGCATACCCTGCCCTACCTGCTGCTGTTCCTGCTGTGTATC
>CALMWM010000551.1 GCA_937873435.1 uncultured Gallionellaceae bacterium | reverse complement strand
CGACTCGGCGTGAAATGCCACCTTCTCCCGGATAGTCACGGGCGCGGTCTGGTGGTTGATGCCGAAAGTGAAAAGCTGCATGGGCGTCGGGTAGCTTATTCCGAAAAGCGGAAAAAGTTTGTCATTATAAGGATTTGCCGGGGGGAAGAAAACTGCCGTGATGGGTTGCTATCGTCTCATCTTCGGTTCGCGCCGTCCAGACGCCGTTCGCGCCGCCCAGCCACCGCCGGTCGCAAGCTCTCCTGCATAATGCCGAATTGCCGGAGAATGCGTCGTCCTTACCCTCCAGGAGACCGCCATGCCTATCGTCTTTCCCTTATTATTTGCCCTTGCCGAACAGGCCGTGCGCCGCCGCCTGCGGGAGTTGGAGGCATGAACGCCCCGGTGATCGACCTGCGCGGCATCGCCAAGCACTATCGCATGGGCGACAGCGATGTGCCGGCGCTGCAAGGCATCGACCTGGCGGTGACTCGCGGCGCGTTCGTCGCGGTCAAGGGGCCGTCCGGCAGCGGCAAGAGCACGCTGCTGAATATCTGCGGACTGCTCGACGGTTTCGACGCCGGCAGCTACCGCCTCGACGGCGAGGATATGAGCGGCCTGGACGAAACCGCGCGCACCCTGATCCGCCGCCGCCGCATCGGTTTCGTGTTCCAGAGCTACAACCTGGTGCCGGTGATGACGGTGCGCGAGAATGTCGAATACCCGCTGATCCTGCTCGGCATGGGCGAAGACCAGCGCATCGCGCGGGTTGCCGAAACGCTCGCGCTGGTGGGGCTGGAACAGCTCGCCGAACGCCGTCCCGACCACCTTTCCGGCGGCCAGCGCCAGCGCGTGGCAATAGCCCGAGCGCTGGTGAAATCCCCGGCGCTGGTGATCGCCGACGAGCCCACCGCCAACCTCGACAGCGCCACCGCGACCCAGGTCATCGACCTGATGCGCGGCCTGGGCGCGCGCCACGGGGCGACTTTCCTGATCGCCACCCACGACGACCGCATGACCGCCCATTGCGACGAAGTGCGAACCTTGACCGATGGAGTGATGCAATGAAGGCCCAACTCGAACTACTGCGTTTCGCCTGGCGCAACGTGCTGCGCAACCGCCGCCGTTCGCTGGCGACCGTAATCATCGCGGCGCTGGGCGCGGCGGCGATCATGATCGCCGGCGGTTTCGCGCTGTACACCTACGACGCGCTACGCGAAGGCGCGGCGCGGGAATTCGGCCATTTCACCGTGGCGCACCGCGAATTTTTCCAGCGCGACGAGGAAACGCCGCTGCAATACGGCCTGGAAAACTACCGCAAGCTGAGCGCCGCGCTGGAAAAGGATCAGCGGGTTACCCGGGTGCTGCCCCGGCTGAATTTTTCCGGGCTGATTTCCAACGGCGACAAGTCCATGGTATTCCTCGGCATGGGCGCCGACGCGCGCGCCGAGGGCGCGGCGCGCGGGGTATTCCTGAAACTGCTGGAAGGCTCGCTGTTCGGCGGCGACGAGCCCGGCGCGCCGCGCGTGCTGCTCGGTTCGGCGCTGGCGAAAAGCCTCAACGCCCATCCCGGCACGCCGCTCACGCTGCTCACCACCACCGTCGAGGGCAGCATGAACGCGGTCGACGTGGAAGTGTCGGGCATCGTCTCCACCGGCTGGCCGGAAATCGACAAGCGCCTGGTGTATGCGCCGCTGCCGGCGGTGCAAAAGCTCTTGCTTACCGACAAGGTCAGCGCGCTGGCGGTGTACCTCGAAGACACCGCGATGACTCCCGCCGCGCTCGCCGACTGGCAGGCGCGCGATAGCATCCACACCTTCAAGCCGTGGTGGGAACAGGCGTTCTATTACCAGTCGGTGCGCGCGCTCTACAATCGCATTTTCGGACTGCTCGGCATCATCATCGCGGTGCTGGTGTTCTTCTCGGTCGCCAATACGCTGTCGATGGCGGTGGTCGAACGCACCCGCGAAATCGGCACGCTGCGGGCGCTGGGCGCGTTGCCCGGCGAGATCGTCGCCGGCTTCGCCCGCGAGGGCGGGCTGATCGGCGTCCTCGGGGTGGTTATCGGCATGGCGCTGGCCGGGCTGACCACCGCGCTGCTGCTCGGTCTGGACGTCCAGATGCCGCCCCCGCCGGGCCGTTCGGAAGGCTATCCGCTGAAAGTGTATGCCGACCCGACGATCTACGCGGTCGCCGCAAGCGTCATCGTCGTGCTGTGCATCGTCGCGGCCTGGTTCGTCAGCCGCAAGGCGTCGCGCAAAACCATCGTGGAGGCATTGGGCCATGTTTAAGATTGCTACGATCATCCGTCACCTGTCGCGACCGGGAGGTCGCTGCTACGGGCTGTTGCTCGCATTCCTGATGAGTTTCCCTGCGCATGCCGCCGACGACGTCGCGGCGCTGCTGAAAAAGGCCGATGCCTACCGCCTGCCGGCGCAGGCGGTGCGGGTGGAAACCGTGGTCGAGCTGTACCGCAACGACACACTCGACAAGGAACGTCGCTACACCGTTTACATCAAGCCGGGGCGGCGCTCGCTGGTGCTGATGAAATCGCCGGCGGAAATCGGCCAGAAAGTGCTGATGCTGGCCGACCAGTTCTGGCTGCTGATGCCCGACACCCAGCGCCCGCTACGCATCACCGCCAGCCAGAAACTGCTCGGCGAGGCGGCGGCGGGCGACGTGGCGACCATGACCTGGAGCGAGGACTACGACGGCAAGGTGAGCGGCGAAAGCGAGATCGACGGCGAAGCTTGCCTGCACCTCGACCTCGCGGCGGTGCGTCCCGGTGTGACCTATACACGCGTCGAACTGTACCTCGACAAACGCAGCAAGCGCCCGGTCAAGGCCGACCTTTACGTCAGCTCGGGCAAGCGCGCCAAGGAAGCGCGCTACGAAACCCGAACGGTGGACGGCCAGCCGCGCGTGATGGCGATGACCCTGCACGACGACATCCAGCCTAACCGCCGCACCGTGGTGCGCTACCTGAACATCCAGGCGAAGGAGGCGCCCGACGAATTCTTCAACCCGGCGGCGCTGGTGCGCAACAGCCTGGCGGGGTGGTAGGGAAGGGATGCGGGTTATGAAGACAGCAGCCCCGGATATTCCGCGCCTTCCCGTTTTTTTTGAAGGGAATAATCTCCCCTCGCCCGCTTGCGGGAGAGGGGTTGGGGGAGAGGGAAAAATTGGCGGAGAGGGAAAGATGGCATTCCCATCACCCGGGTTCCCTCTCTCTAACCCTCTCCCACAAGTGGGAGAGGGGACTTGTGCGCAAGGTATGGGCAAGGGGGACAATGCCGGTCTTCGCTACCTCATCCCGCTCCTGCTGTGCAGCTTCGCCGCCTGTGCCGGCGAATTCAACGCCGCCCTCACCCTGGCCCCGGAATGGCGCGGCATGGAAACCGCCAGCCCGTATTACGTCGCGCCGCCGCTGGTCGCTGCTGGCCGCCGCGCAATGCGCAGCGATCTCGAACTGCGCTACCGCGACGGCGGCCTCAACGCCCAGGGCACCCTGCGCGGCAATGCGCGCGAAGGGGAAAGCGCGCAGACCAAAGGCATCCTCAACCAGCTCTATTTCGACGGCGAAAGCGGCGCCGGCAGCGGCTACACGGCCGGCAAGAAAGTCCTGTCGTGGGGCGTCGGCCAGGGCTTTCGCCCGCTCGACCTGATCCAGCGCGAAGACCGCCGCCAGCTCAACCCGCCGCCGCTCGAAGGCGTGCCGCTGCTCGCCTGGCAGCGCTATGACGCGGCCGACTCGCTGACCGTGGCGTGGAGCAATCCGGGCTACGGCGCCGCCGCGCTCGACCGCGACGATCCCGGTATCGCGGCCTACTGGTATCGCCTCGCCGAGCGCGACGATCTGCACGCGGTCGCCCGGATTTCGCGCCGCCACAAGCTGGAAGCCGGCGCCGGCTGGGCGCGCGCGCTGGGCGAGGAATGGACTTTCCATGCGGCCGCGCTGTACCAGCGGCGCGGCCTGACGCCGCTCAACACGCTCGCCGAAAACGGCGGGACGCCGCTCGCCGCCGCCGACCCGATGCAGGAAAGCGCGCGCGACGGCGCCGTCAAGGCGGTCGCCGGGATGCAATGGACCGGCCGCGCCGGCTTCGGCGTGCTGCTGGAGGGCTGGTACGACGGCGAAGCCTGGACGCGCGAGCAATGGCGCCGCCTGGATGCGCTGGCCGCCACCCAGCACGGCCTTGCCGCAGCGGTGCCGCAAAGCTGGGTGGACGGCAACCTGGCCTGGTCTAGCCGGGCTTTCGAGTACCCCAACCTGTTGCGCGAGAACCTGCTGCTGCGCCTGAGCTACGAGGAGGAAAACTGGAAAACCCACCTGGAATGGCTGTCCACCCCGCGCGACGGCGGCTTGGTGACCAGCGCCGCCGCGACCTGGCAGGGCGACCGCCAGCGCGTCTCCTTCGGGCTGCGCCACCCCGGCGGCGCCGCCGGTTCGGCCTACGCCCGCTCGCCGCAGGCGCGCATGGCGTTCGTCGAGTGGCGCTACGCGCTACGCTGACGCCGGTGCGAAGACTGCGTAAAATCCACCGGCCATGACGACTGTTCCCGTAAGCTCATCCTGCCCAGACCCGTTGAACCGCTTCCTCCGCGAAGCGGCCTTGGTGTTCCTCGGCAACATCGCCATTGCGTTGTTCATGGTGGCGGCGAATATCGAGAACTTTCGGGTCGATTTCATCTATTCGCAGTGCATCGGGCTGTCGATTTTCCTGTCGGTGCGCTCCCTGTGCATCCTGCGCCGCCGCACCCGTCCCGGGCTGGCGGAAGCCGCCGTCGGCATCCCGCTCGGCGGCTTCCTCGGCTACGTGCTCGGCACCTGGGGCAACGGGCTGTCGCTGTCCGAGGTCGCGGAAAACTACCCGAACATGACGGTGCTTTCCGCCGCCGGGGCGCTATTTTTCGGCGCGATCGCGACCTATTCCTTCCATGCCCATGCGCGCCTGCTCGAAGCCCAGGCCGAGGCGCACAGCGAAAAACTGCGCCGCCTGGAACAGGAATCCCTCGCCGCCCGCGCGGAGTTGCGCGTGCTGCAAGCCCAGATCGAGCCGCATTTCCTGTTCAACACCCTGTCCAACGTGGTCGGCCTGATAGATGCCGAACCGCCCGCCGCGCGCGCGATGCTGCTCGACCTGACCGCCCTGTTGCGCGCCGCGCTGGCGCGCACCCGGCGCGAGGAGACGGCGCTTGCCGAGGAACTCGACCTGCTGCGCGCCTACCTCGGCATCATGGGGCGGCGCATGGGAGAACGGCTCGCCTGGCGCATCGAGGCCGAGCCGGACACTCTGACTGTGCGTCTGCCGCCGCTGTTGCTCCAGCCGCTGGCGGAGAACGCGATCCGCCACGGCCTGGAAGCGAAGCCCGGGGGCGGCGACCTGCTGATCTCCAGCCGCCGCCGGGATGGCTGCGTGGAAATCGCGGTGGCCGACAACGGCGCGGGGCTGGGCGGTGCGTATGCCGGGAGCGGCGTGGGGATCGCCAACGTACGCGCCCGCCTGGCTGCCCGCTACGGCGCCGCGGCGACGCTGGATCTCGCCGAAAATCCCGGCGGCGGCGTCACCGTCCGCCTGTCGATACCCCAGGAATAACCATGCGCCTGCTGATCGCCGACGACGAACTCCCGCTGCGCGCCTGGCTCAGGCGCCTGCTGGAACAAACCGCGCCCGACGCCGAGATCGTCGCCGAGGCCGGCGACGGATCGGCAGCGCTGGCGGAAATCGAACGCCTGCGTCCCGACGCGGCCTTTCTCGACATCCGGATGCCCGGCCTGTCCGGCCTGGAAGTGGCTGCTCGCCTCACGGTTCCGTGCCGGGTGGTGTTCGTCACCGCCTACGACGAATTCGCCGTGCAGGCCTTCGAAAACGCCGCGCTCGATTACCTGCTCAAGCCGGTCACCGCCGAGCGCTTGAGCATCGCCCTGCGGCGCCTGCGCAGCGCGCTTCCGGCGCAAAACGACCCGGCCGCGCTGGCGCGCGAACTGCTCGCGCAGCTTGCCGTCCGCCCCGCCGCGCCAGAACCGCTACGCTGGCTGCGGGTGGGGGAAGGGGAGGCGGTGCGGCTGCTCGATGTCCAGGAAGTCGACAGTTTCGAAGCCGCCGACAAATACACCACTGTGCGTAGCGGTTCCCGCGAATGGCTGATGCGGATCTCCCTCAAGGAGCTGGAGAAACAGCTCGATCCCCAGGCGTTCTGGCGCATCCATCGCGGCACCATCGTGCGCGTCGCCGCCATCGCCCAGGTCAAGCGCGACTTGATGGGGCGGCTGTGGGTGGAATTCCGCGGCGGCGGCCAAGCGCAGCCGGTAAGCCGTTCTTACGCGCAGCTTTTCCGGCAGATGTAGGCAGGATGCTTTTCCGCCGACAGCTATCCTCGTTCCCCGCCTGATCCGCGACCGGCTGCCAGCCTTCAACCTGGTTCGACATATCCCGCAGCCCTTGCTGCCGGCTCGCTTTCGTCGGATCATGGCATTTTTACCCGTATCGCTGACCGTGGTCATGAATCATACCAATTCTTCGTCTCTCGTCCGCCGCCTGGCGATCGCCGCTGTCCTTGTCCTTCTGGTCGTCGCCGGGGTGTGGTGGCTGAAACAGCCCAAGCCGGTCGCGGTGGTGTTCAAGGAAGTCGATAAAGGGCAGGTGGCATCCACCATCGCCAATACCCGCGCCGGAACCGTCGAAGCCTGTTTGCGCACCAAGCTGTCGACGATCCTCGGCGGGCGCATCGAAGTGCTGGCGGTGAAGGAGGGCGACCGGGTGAGCAAGGGGCAGTTGCTGATGAAGCTGTGGAACGACGATCAGCAGGCGCAGAGCGCCCTGGCCCAGACCCAGCTGGCGATGTCGCGCAAGCGCGTGGACGAGGCCTGCATCCTCGCCGCCAATGCCGAACGCGATGCCGCGCGCCAGGCCGCGTTGCGCGCCAGGGGCTTCGTCTCGGCATCCGCCGAGGAAGCCGCGCGCGCCGGGGCGCAGTCCAAGCGCGCCACTTGCGATACCGCCAAGGCCGACGTGGAACAGTCCGCCGCCCGCTTGCGGGCGACCCGCATCGAGCAGGGGCGCACCGTGCTGTATGCGCCTTTCGCCGGCACGGTCGCCAAGATCGTCGGCGAAGTCGGCGAGTTTTCGACGCCCTCGCCGCCCGGCGTGCCGATGCCGCCGGCGATCGACCTGATCGACGAATCCTGCCTGTACATCAAGGCGCCGATGGACGAGGTGGATGCGCCGAAAATCCACCCCGGCCAGCCGGTGCGCATCACCCTCGACGCGCTGCCCAAGCAATCCTTCCCCGGCCGCGTCAAGCGGGTCGCGCCCTACGTTTCTGCGGTCGAGAAACAGGCGCGGACGGTGGACATTGAGGCGGTTTTCGACCGGCCCGAGGCGCCGGGCAAGCTGCTGGTCGGTTACAGCGCGGACATCGAAGTGATCCTCGACGTGCGCGACAGTGCGGTGCGCGTCCCCACCCCGGCGCTGCTCGAAGGCGGGCGGGTGCTGGTGGTGCGCGCCGGCGGGGTGCTGGAGGAACGCAAGATCAAGACCGGGCTGTCCAACTGGGAATACAGCGAAGTGCTGGAAGGCCTCCAGGCCGGCGAGCGGGTGGTCACCTCGCTGGAGCGCGAAGGGGTGAAGGCCGGCGCCCACGTCGTCGCGGACGAGAAAAAGTGAGCGTCACGCCGCAGATCGAACTGCGCGGCATCGAACGGGTATTCCAGCTCGGCGACAGCCAGGTGCATGCGCTGCGCAGTCTCGACACGAGCATCGCGGCGGGCGAATACGTCGCGGTGATGGGGCCATCCGGTTCGGGCAAATCGACCCTGCTCAACCTGCTCGGCCTGCTCGACCGCCCCAACGCCGGACTCTACCGCCTCGAAGGCCGCGATGTGACCACGCTTTCGCCGGATGAGCAGGCGCGGGTGCGCAGCGAACGCATCGGTTTCGTGTTCCAGAGCTTTCACCTGGTGCCGCGCCTGACCGCCGCCGAAAACATCGCGCTGCCGCTGACCCTGGCCGGTATCGCGCCGTACGAACGTAGCGAGCGGGTGGCCCGCGCGCTCGCCGATTACGGCCTGGAAACCCGCGCCGGCCATCGTCCCGACCAGCTTTCCGGCGGGCAGCGCCAGCGCGTTGCCATCGCCCGCGCCACCGTGATGCAGCCGGCGGTGATCCTCGCCGACGAACCCACCGGCAACCTCGATCGCGCCACCGGCGAAGAAGTCATCCGCCTGCTCGAAGAGCTGAACGGTCGCGGCGTCACGCTGATCATCGTCACCCACGACCCCGGCCTGGGCCGCCGTGCCCGCCGTCAATTGCTGATGGAGGACGGTGCGTTGCGGCACGACAGTGCGCTGGAAGAGGCGGGGTGAGAGCGTTTGCATCTGAATCACGGTTTTTAGATGGCAAAGTCCCTCATCCCCCCCTTCTCCCGCCTGCGGGAGAAGGGGGGGCTTTGTAACGGGTAGTGGGGGGTTACGCTTCTTCCTGAAGATCGTCGCGTTTCTGGAGAAATTCCTCGCGGTCGATGTCGCCGCGCGCATAGGCTTCCTTGAGGATGTCGAGGGGCGTTTGGCGGGGGACGATTTCGTTCTTGCCAGCGTTGCTCGCGGATTTGTCCAGCAGGTATTTCAACAGCGCAAAAATCGCCAGAATGGGTATCCCCAGGATCAACAGCATCCACAAAATGCCGAACAGCATACCGCCTCCTAACATCCAGCTATAGTTGAATGGGCCGATCATATGGTGAGCCTTTCCACAAGGAATGCCGGTGCTTGCCGGTGAATTCCACGATCATTTCCGGGCCCAGGCGCCGCTGGCATTTTGGTACCACCAGCCCGGCGCGGCTTTGCCGATCCAGCGCTGGGCAAAAGTGACGCGCACCTCGTTTTCCCATTCGGGGTGGTTGTTGGCGCGGGCGATTTCACGATAGAGCGCCTGGCGATCCAGGTTTTCTGCCGCGACCAGGCCGTTCATCGCCTGGCGCTGCGCCAGCGGGGCCGCACCGGGGTCGCGCAGCGCGACCAGGCCGTCATTCGTCAGGCCTACCGCGCCGCTGGCGTAAAAGCCGGCCAGTTCGCCATGGCGCTGCTGCATATGTTGTTTCAGGGCGGTGATGGCGGGGGTGTCGATTTCCAGGTCGGCGGCGGCCTGTGCCGACGGCGCCCAGCACAAGACGGCGAGAAACAGCCATGCAAAAAGGCGCAGGGTGGCATTCATTTCTTTTCTCCTTGAGGCTGATCCGGCTGGGGGGGCGTCCCCTGTTTCAGTTGCCAGATTTCGTCGATGATCTTGTCCGCGGCTTTCTCTGTCGCGGCGGCGGGGAAGTAGATGTTGATGGTGACGCATCCCGCCGTCACGCTGCCCAGCAGCAGCGCTGCCGCCAAAGTTGTGGTTTTCATGTTTTCCTCGCTATTGCACTACCGGCCTGGCGTTGCCTTGCGTCACCCGCTGCAGGCGGCTGACCAGTTCGTTCCAGCTGACGCTACGATTGTAACCGATTACCGTAATCGCCGGGATGCCGCCGCCCTCGACGATAATATAGCCTTGGGGCGCAGCGGCGATGCCGCCCATCAGGCAGACGGTGTTTTTAAGGACGCAGGAAAGGCCCAGCCGGCTATAGCCGAATTGCTCGAAAACGCCCAGGAAACTGCGCTGGATCGCCGCCCCCGCCCCTGCCCCGCCCAGCGAGGAAATATTCTGCACCGCGCGCTGGGAAATCTTGCGCGGATAGTCGCCGGGACTGCTGCGCACGGCGGCATCGAAGGCCACCGGCTTCCAGTTGGAGAGTTCCAGGCCGTTCACCGAGACATCGACCCGCCCCTGGATGCTGCCGAAGGAAAAGGTGCGCGTGAGCAGGTCGAGATCGAGGTTGCGCATGTCGATATCCGCCTGTATACGCGGTGCCGGGCCCAGCGCGTCGAGCAGAAGCAGTTTCTGGATGACCGCCGTGCCGTCGAAGGCCTTGATCAGCAGCGCCCCGTCCAGCGCCAGTTCGCCCGCTGCGAAGTGCACGCGCGGCACCACGCCGGACAGGGTGCCGTGCATGGTCGGCCAGTGCAATGCGGCGGCAAGCTGTTCCATCGCAATCGGGGTGAGTCCGCCTTCGAATTCCCACTGCCAGCCTTGCTCCGAGGAAGCTGCCTGGAAATTCTCGATATTGAGGGTGCCGCCGAGGATAGGGACGGCGAGCTTGGGGATGCCGATTTTCTTGTCATGTATCTGTATCGCGGTCTTGAACCCGCCCAGCGGCAGCGCCAGAACCTTGCCGTTGACTATGCCGAACTCGGCTACCGTAGCCGCTTGGGCGCGCCACGGCAGTTCGAGATGGACGCCCTGCAAGCCGAAACGGCCTTCCTGGTCCTGCAGCGATCCCTGGTCGATGGTCAAATCCAGCGCTTTTATCTCGCCGTCGGCGAAACGTCCGGCAAAACCCAGCTCGCCGCTTGCCGTCGATTTGGCGAGGACGGTTCTTCCCAGGAAGGGCAGCATGAAGTTGCTATACAGCGCGTCCAGTTTCAGTTGCGCGCCCTGTAGCGTTGCCGCGGTCAGGGTGCGGCTGGAGCGATCCCAGCTGCCGGAGGCGGCGATTTCGCCGATCGCAGGCCAGTTCAGCAAGCCTTGTTCCAGCGCGATCCGTAGCGGGTCGATGCGCCCGCGGGCTGTAAGGCGGGCGCCGCCGGTCAGGTAGAACGGCTCCCAATAGAGTTCGCCATTATCCCAACGCACCTCGCCTTCCCAAACCAATTCCTGGTTCGCTCGATGGGCGCCGAAGCGGATCGTCCCACCGATTTTTTCGCCGGCATGGCGTCCGCTGGCATCGCTGAAAGCAATCCCGGCCAGGCGAAAATCCGCGTCGGCAGCGAGCAGTTGCGCCGTGCTGCCGGAAAAATGCAGCTTGCCGCTGACGGTTCCCGCGCTCGGGACGGGCATATCCTGCGGCAGCCAGGTTTTGAGATGGGCGACTTGGGCGTTGTCGATGCTGGCCGCAAGCTCCCAGCGCTTCCCCCAGCGGGCATCGATATGCCAGTGCTCGCTGGCGGGGAGGGTAAGATCCAGGATCAGGCGTTTTGCGTTGGGCGCGTAATTGAAACGCACCGGCCAGCTTTGCTCTCCGGTCAGGGTACCTTGCGTGCAGGCGATGGCGTCATTCCCGATGGCAATTTTCGGGCAGGTCAGGCGCAGGTTTTTCCAGCTATGGCCCTGAAAGGAAAGCTGCTTGATCGTCGCGCTGAAATGATCGTTTTCCAGGTCGGCGGAGATGCCGCTCGCCCGAAATGCGGGCGCGGCGATGTCGTCGATGCGCAAGGCGAATTGCAGCGCAAGCGCGGGGGAACTCGCGCCCAGCGCGAGCATCAGGACGCTGCTCGCAGCCCGCAAGGATCGATAGTGCGCAGCTTTCAGGTTATACCCCTTGTCGCGAGGTGATCGAATGCCGCCGGAACGATTCGCTTGCAGCGCAGTCAGCATCACTATACCGACGAATGTTAGGACCGCCCAAATTAGTATCCCGGGCATTCCGCATCCCCGGCGCAAATTTCTTGCAATTTTTGGAGGAGGATACGCTAGTGAAAAAAACCATCTGGCTGGTAGTCGTTGTCGTTGCTTTAGGCGCTGGAGCGGAGCTTTATTATAACTGGCTGCAGGGACGGAAGCCGCCCGAGACGGTGCGCCAGGAAGTTTCGTTGCCGACGATGCCGCCACGGGTAAGCGTCGAGCCGGCGATACGCCACCCTCTCGAGACGGCTCCAACCGAGACGGTGCCGGCGCTGAACGACAGCGATCCGGCGATGCAGGAGGCGCTGACGGGCTTGTTCGGCAAGAAACGGCTGGCGAAATATTTTTACCTCGACGGGGTCGTCCGCCGCATCGTCGCGACCATCGACAACCTGCCGCGCAAGACCGTGGCGCAGCGCCTGATGCCGGTCAAACCGGTGCCAGGGATGTTCGCGGTCGGGAAGGACGCAGACGAGGCGCTCGTCGTCGCTGCAAAGAATGCGGCGCGCTACGTCCCTTACGTGAGAATCATGCAGGCGGTCGACGCCCGCAAGCTGGTCGCGCTTTATGTCGAGCTTTACCCGCTCTTCCAGCAGGCTTACAAGGAACTGGGCTACCCGAACGGCTATTTCAACGATCGCCTGATCGAGGCGATCGACGATATGCTGGAGGCGCCCGGCATCGACGGGCCCATCAAGCTGCTCCAGCCCAAGGTGCTGTATGAATTCGCCGACCCCGCGCTGGAGGCGCGCTCAGCCGGTCAGAAGATCGTCATGCGGATGGGGAGCGAGAATGCCGCCAGGGTGAAAGAAAAATTGCGCGAGATTCGCCGCGAGGTGACCTTGCGCGCCCCCAAACCGCCGGAGCCGCTGCCGGTATCCGGCGTCGCACCGGAAACCGCCCGTCCGCAGCCGGTTCCGCTGAAGTAGCGGGGGAAATGCGATGGTGCGGCTGTTGATGGGGGTGGCGGGCTACGCCAACGAATAGACTCGTAGGTTGGGCACCCCGTACCCAACAAAATGATTCGGCGGCGTGGTGATTTGGGTTTTGTCGGGCACAGCGTACCCGGCCTACGCAATTTGATCGGCCATTAACAAACTAGCTATACTGTACAATACAGCTAGTTTAAAAGGAGTGTAGCCATGAGAACCGTAACCTCGGTGGAAGCGCAAAACCGTTTCGGCGAACTGCTGGATAGCGCCCAGCGCGAACCTTTGACGATTACGCGGCGCGGCCGCACGGTGGCGTTTGTGTTGTCGCCGCAGGACATGCAGGATTTGCTGGAAGGGCGCAAGCTGCGCGACAGCGCGGTGGCGGCCTACGAGGCCTACCGGGCGCGCGTTTCCGGGCTGGCGGGCGAGGCGGCGCCGGAACTGACGGATGAGGACGTGAACCGCCTGGTACATGAATCGCGATGACCCTGGTCAAGCGGGTGGTGCTGGATACCAGTACCCTGGTCAGCGCAGCGCTACGGGTGGATTCCGTGCCGAGCCGGGCGCTGCTAAAAGCGTTGCGGGAATGCGAGTTGTGCGCTTCCGAGGCCACCTTGCAGGAATTGGCGCTGGTGTTGGCACGCCCCAAGTTCGACCACTATCTGGCCCGCGTCGAGCGCGACAGGTTCGTCGAGCTGATCCGCACCTACTCGGTGGTGTGGGAAGTACGCGGTGAAGTGCGGGATTGCCGCGACCCGCAGGACGACAAATTCCTGGCGCTGGCACTGGCTTGCGGCGCGGACGTGTTGGTGTCCAGCGACAACGATTTGCTGACCTTGAACCCTTACCGGGGTATCCCGGTTTTGACGCCCAAGACGTTTTGCGATGGCCGGGAATAACCGGCTGCTCATCAACCTGGTCGGGCGCTCTGTGCTCAATGACCGCCAGGCACCGTGTGCCCGGCCTACGTCCGCGCTTCTGTGCTGATTGTTTGATCAGCGTTTTCCGCCCAGCATCGACCCCAATACCCCGCGCAGGATCTGCCTGCCCAGTTCGCTGCCGATGGCGCGCGCGGCGCTTTTTGCCAGGGTTTCCAGCACCGTCGCGCCGCCGCGCGTGCCGGGGCGGCTGCCCAGGATGCCGCCGAGGTCGAAGCCGCCGCCCGCGGCGGGCGCCTGCTGCGCTGCGGTGGTGCTGGCGCTACGGCCCTTGAGGATTTCGTAGGCGGATTCGCGGTCGATGATTTGCTCGTAGTGGCCGCGGATCAGCGAGTTCTCGATGGTTTCCTGGCGCTCGGCGGCGCTCACCGCGCCGAGGCGGCTGCCGGGCGGGGCGACCAGCGCGCGTTCGACGGGTTGCGGGCTGCCTTTTTGATCGAGGAAGGAGACCAGCGCTTCGCCCACTTCCAGTTCGGTGATCGCCGTCGCCACGTCCAGGCCGGGGCTGGCGCGGAAGGTCTCGGCGGCGGCGCGCACGGCTTTCTGGTCGCGCGGGGTGAAGGCGCGCAGCGCATGCTGGACGCGGTTGCCGAGTTGGCCCAGCACGCTGTCGGGGATGTCGAGCGGGCTTTGGCTGACGAAATACACGCCGACGCCCTTGGAGCGGATCAGCCGCACCACTTGCTCGATCTTGTCCAGCAGCGCGGTCGGCGCATCGTTGAACAGCAGGTGGGCCTCGTCGAAGAAGAACACCAGCTTGGGCTTGTCGAGGTCGCCGACTTCCGGCAGTTTCTCGAACAGCTCCGAGAGCAGCCACAGCAGCAGCGTGGCGTAGACCTTGGGGGCGTTCATCAGCTGGTCGGCGGCGAGGATGTTGATCATTCCATGCCCGTCGGCATCGGTCTGCATCAGGTCGTCGAGGTTCAGCGCCGGTTCGCCGAAGAGTTTGTCGCCGCCTTGGCTTTCGAGCGTCACCAGCCCGCGCTGGATCGCGCCGATGCTGGCGGCGGAGATGTTGCCGTAGGTGCTGGTGTAGTCCTTGGCGTGCTCGCCGACGTGCTGCAGCATCGCCCGTAAATCCTTGAAGTCGAGCAGCAGCAGGCCGCCCTCGTCGGCGATCTTGAACACCAGCGCCAGCACGCCTTCCTGGGTGTCGTTGAGGTTGAGCATCCGCGCCAGCAGCAGCGGCCCCATGTCGGAGACGGTGGCGCGCACCGGGTGGCCCTGTGCGCCGGCCACGTCCCAGAAGGTCACCGGGTTGGCGGCGTAGGCGAAATCGTCGAGCTGGATTTGTTCGATGCGTTCCTTGATCCGGGCGTTTTCCGTGCCGGGACGGCTCAAGCCCGCCAGGTCGCCCTTCACGTCGGCCATGAAGACCGGCACCCCGGCATGGCTGAATTGTTCGGCCAGGCGTTGCAGCGTGACCGACTTGCCGGTGCCGGTGGCGCCGGCAATCAGGCCGTGGCGGTTGGCGAGGCGCGGCAGCAGGCAGAGCGGCTGTTTGCCGAGGGCGATGAGGAGCGGTTGGGTCATGGCGAAGTCCTGTTTGTGTATTAGGTCTGGCTTACGCGGGAATGGGGGGAAATGGTAACATTGCGCCTTTCAATTCCAAACACCGGGGAAGTTATGGCAGGTCATTCCAAGTGGGCCAATATCCAGCACCGTAAAGGGCGCCAGGACGCCAAGCGCGGCAAGATTTTCACCAAGCTGATCAAGGAAGTCACCGTCGCCGCCAAGCTGGGCGGCGGCGATCCCAATTTCAACCCGCGCCTGCGCGTGGCCATCGACAAGGCCAAGGAAGAGAACATGCCGGCCGACAACCTCGACCGTGCGATCAAGCGCGGCACCGGCGAACTGGAAGGCGTCAGCTACGAGGAAATCCGCTATGAAGGCTACGGCCCCGGCGGCATTCCGGTGATCGTCGATTGCCTGACCGACAATCGCGTCCGCACCGTTGCCGACGTGCGCCACGCCTTTTCCAAGCACGGCGGCAACATGGGCACCGACGGCTCGGTGGCCTTCCTGTTCAAGCACTGCGGCCAGTTGCTGTTCGCCCCCGGCACCGACGAGGACAAGGTGATGGAAGCCGCGCTGGAAGCCGGCGCGGAGGACGTGGTGAGCAACGACGACGGCAGCATCGAGGTGATCACCGCCCCTTACGAATTCAGCACGGTCAAGGACGCGCTGGAAAAAGCCGGCCTGAAAGCGGAAATGGGCGAAGTCACGATGAAACCCGGCAACGAAACCGAACTCTCCGGCGACGACGCGGCGAAGATGCAGAAAATGCTGGATGCGCTGGAAAGCCTGGACGACGTGCAGGATGTGTATTCGGCGGCAGTGTTCGATGACGAATAATTTCGGTTGGGTAGAGTGGGCGCGTTTTTGTACCCACGCGGAAATTTAGTCTTCTATGCGGCGTGGGTTGCCACGCCGTTTCCTGGGTAAAAGGGTTTGCAAATCATCCAGTGAAACTCCGTAATTGCAAGGATGATTAGCCGCTACCTTGTCCCTTTTCTTGCCAACCCACCAAACCATTCATCAGGCTCTGGACAGCCGAATTTTGCGAGCCGTCGCGATGCGGCTTGCCTGCATAAACCGTTTCGATTCTTCAAGTCCGACAGGTGCCTAGTCCGCCCAGTTCTCCAGTATGAGGTTAGGCACGCGCTCGAACTCGCGGAGGTTGTTGCTGACTAGCGTCACGCCAAGGCCGAGTGCATGGGCGGCGATCCACAGATCGTTGTTGCCGATTGGCGTTCCGGCTCGTTCAAGCTGCGCGCGTAAGGCGCCGTAAGCTTCACCCACAGTCGCGTCGGGTTCGATTACCGGAATCAGTTCGGCTAACCGCCCCAATGCAGCCAAAGCCTCTTCGCGTCGGACGCTCTTTTC
>CALMWM010000550.1 GCA_937873435.1 uncultured Gallionellaceae bacterium | reverse complement strand
GCGGTGATCCAGCCGGGCGGTTCGATGCGCGACGAGGAAGTGATCGCCGCAGCGGACGAGCACGGCATGGCGATGGTATTTACCGGAATGCGCCATTTCCGCCATTGATCGAGGTCGCTAAACCATGAAAATCCTAGTTATCGGCAACGGCGGACGTGAGCACGCACTCGCCTGGAAACTGGCGCAGAGCCCGCGTTCGACCAAGGTCTTCGTCGCACCCGGCAATGCCGGCACCGCGCTGGAGCCGGATCTTACCAACGTGGCAGTCACGGCTATTCCCGAGTTGGTGGATTTCGCCAAGCGGGAAAAAATTGCCCTCACCATAGTCGGCCCCGAAGCGCCGCTGGCCGCCGGGGTGGTGGACGCCTTCCGTGCCGAGGGGCTGAAGATTTTCGGCCCGACCAGGAATGCCGCGCAGCTCGAAAGCTCCAAGGATTTCGCCAAAGCCTTCATGGTGCGGCACAATATTCCCACCGCCGCCTACGGCACTTTCACAGACACCGCCGAGGCCCATGCCTACATCGACCGCCAAGGCGCGCCCATCGTCGTCAAGGCTGACGGCCTGGCTGCCGGCAAGGGTGTAGTGGTCGCGCAGACGGCGGAAGAAGCTCATGCCGCAGTAGACATGATGCTTGCCGGCAACAAGCTGGGCAGTGCCGGGGCGCGGGTGGTGATCGAAGAATGCCTGATCGGCGAGGAAGCCAGTTTCATCGTGATGGCCGACGGCCACCATGTGTTGCCGCTGGCCACCAGCCAGGACCACAAGCGTCTCCAGGACGGCGACCAAGGGCCGAATACCGGCGGCATGGGCGCTTATTCCCCGGCGCCGGTGGTTACCCCGGAAATTCACGCGCGCGCGATGCGCGAAATCATCCTGCCGGTCATCGCCGGCATGGCGCAGGAAGGCGAGCCGTTCACCGGCTTCCTCTACGCCGGCCTGATGATAGACCCCCAGGGCAACCTGAAAACCCTCGAATTCAATTGCCGGATGGGCGACCCGGAAACCCAGCCGATCATGCTGCGCCTGAAAAGCGACCTGGTTACCCTGGTCGAACACGCCGTCAACGGTACCCTCGACAAGGCCGAAGCGGAATGGGACAGGCGCGTCGCGCTGGGCGTGGTGATGGCGGCGGCGGACTACCCGGATAACCCGCGCAAGGGCGACGTGATTCACGGCCTGCCGTCGTTGAATGATTTGCTCGAAGATGCGCCCCGCGATTTTCATGTGTTCCACGCCGGTACGGCGATGCACGGTAAGGAAGTGCTAACCAACGGCGGCCGCGTGCTATGCGTCACCGCACTGGGAGACAAGGTGCAGCTGGCGCAGCGCCGAGCCTACGAAATCACCGAACAGATCAAATTCGACGGCTGCCAGATGCGCCACGACATCGGCTATCGCGCCATCGGCGCAAAACCGCTACGATAGCGGCATCACACAAAAACCAAGGGGGAACGATGAGCCTGCAAGCCGAAGATGTCGCCGAGTACCTGAAAAACAATCCGGATTTCTTCGAGGAATACGCCGAAAACCTGGCGGAAATTTACTTGCCGCATCCCCACGGCGGACGCGCCATCTCGATCAGCGAACGCCAGCAGATCGCCATGCGCGACAAAAACAAGCTGCTGGAAACCAAGCTGCGCGAGCTCATCCAGTTCGGCGAGGAAAACGATGCGATCAGCGACAAGCTGCATCGCTTCAGCGTCGCGCTGATGGCCGCACGCAGCCTGAATGCGGTGCTCGACACGATTTACTTCAACATGCGCGAGGATTTCGACATTCCCCATACCGCCTTGCGCTTGTGGGTGGGCGAGCCGGAAGATGCGGCGCGCAGCGAATTCACCGGCGTCGGCATCGACCTGTGCGCCTTCGTCGACGAGCTGCCCGGCCCGCAATGCGGCCAGCAGAATGTTTATGAGATTCCGCAATGGTTCGGCGAAGCCGGCGAACTCCTGCGCTCCTTCGCCTATATCCCGCTGCGCAAGGAACAGGCGTTCGGCCTGCTGGTGCTGGCCAGCGAAGACGCGCAACGCTTCTACCCCGAGATGGGCACCCTCTACCTGCAACGTCTGGGCGAACTGGTCGGTGCCGCGCTGATGCGCTATCTCGACTGAGGCAGGCGCGGCGTCGTTGCGCCGCTGCTTTGCCCGGATTCACTCGCCATTTTCCCCAATGGACTACTAGCCCAGGAAAGCTTCCTTGGAAGCCAGGTAGGCGATTTCCTCTTGGCGGCTTTCCCGCCCGAGAATGCGATTGCGGTGGGGAAACCGGCCAAAGCGCCGAATCAGCTCCCGGTGGTGTTGGGCAAAGCGCAGATTATTTTCGAGTTTTGCCGTCTCGAACAAATTGACGGAAAGCTCCTGGTCTGCAAGGTTTTCGCTGTGCATCAAAGGCATGTACAGGAAAGCCAGACGTTCGGATGGCAACTGCCGGTCGAAGCCCCTGCGGATTGCGTGCTTTGTTATCTCGACCGCCGATTGCTCGGTTGTGAAACTCTCCGCCGTGCCGCGAAACATGTTCAGCGGCAATTGGTCGAGCACGATGACCAGGGCCAGACAGCCGTCGGGGGTTTCCTTCCAGCCACCCAATCCACCTTCCTTCGCCGCCCGCCACAAGGCCCCGAATTTTTCCCGAATCTCGGCATCCAGTGCCGGGGTCGAGGCAAACCAGCGGCTTTGCATTTCTTTCGAATACCAGAAATCGAGAATTTCTTGAGGGGTTGTCTGGGTAGCCATTTTTCCGGGCCTGGTTAAAAACGCAAATATACGGGTAACTTTCGGCATATTCTACGCGGGCCGAGAAACAACGGGGTCAGGTCTAGCAATATAGCATTCTTCCGGTATTATGTAGCTGTTGCCCAAGGAAATATCCCGCCTAAGTCCCTAATATAAC
>CALMWM010000549.1 GCA_937873435.1 uncultured Gallionellaceae bacterium | reverse complement strand
CACCGAATTCATCATCGGCACCGGCCACAAGCCACAGGTGATGGAAAGCCTGTACATGGGCTGCGTCAGCTACAGCCAGCGCTTTTTCCCCGAAGGCAGGATCAGCAAGAGCGCGATGCAACAGGCGGAGTTGACTGCACGCAGCGAAATCCAGATGATTGCCGGCGGCTACCGTGCCGGAAACTGGCGCCAGGCGGTGGGTTCTTCCGGCAGCGCGCGCGCCTTGGCGGAAATCGTCGAGGCGAACGGCTGGGCGGAAAGCGGGATTAACCGTGTCGGCCTGGATCATTTACGCGCTGCGCTGATCAAGGGCGGCAGCAGCAACAAGCTGAACATCGCCGGCCTGCGCGCCGACCGCGCACCGGTACTGGCCGGCGGTTTCGCGATCATGGCGGCGGCGTTCGCCGAACTCGGCATCGAAACCATGACCGTGGCCGATAGCGCGCTGCGCGAAGGCGTGCTCTACGACATGCTCGGGCGTTTTCATCACCACGACATGCGAGAAACCACGGCGCGCCAGTTCATGCGGCGCTATCAGGTCGATCCGGTGCAAGCCGGACGGACGGAGGTGCTGGGCATCGAGCTGCTGCGGCAACTGGCCATTGGCCTGCCGCTCGATCTGGAAGCTTCGCTGCAATTTTTCTCGTGGGTGGTGAAGCTGCACGAGATCGGGCTGACCATCTCCCACACCGGCTACCACAAGCATTCCGCCTACATCCTGGAAAATGCCGATATGCCGGGATTTTCCAAGAAGGAACAGCAACAGCTCGCGCTGCTGGTGCTGGCGCAACGCGGTTCGCTGGGCAAGGTGCTGAACCGTGTCGCGTCCCCGCTGGATTGGACGCAGATCGTGGCATTGCGCCTGGCGGTGCTTTTCTACCGCAGCCGCACGGAGCTCGATTTGCCGCAGGAAATACTCCTGGAAGCGCTAGACAACGGCTTTCAACTGACCCTGGACAAGGATTGGCTGGCCAGCAACCCCTTGACGCAAACCGCGCTGGAAAGCGAAACCAGGAACTGGAAGGCGATAGGCAAGCGGCTGGTGGTGGTTGCAGGTTAGACGCCCCCCTGCCTTCGTCAGGGGGTATTTTGGCTCCAGCGTAACTTTGTGCTTCGCAAAAGGTTAGCCTACGCCCGAATAAGCCTTGACTTCATCAAGGCGTATTTTAGTTCCGGCATAACCTTGTGCTTCGCAAAAGGTTAGCCTACGCCCGAATAAGCCTTGACTTCATCAAGGCGTATTTTAGTTCCGGCATAACCTTGTGCTTCGCAAAAGGTTAGCCTGCACTGAAATACGCCATGAAAGTCATGGCGTATTTTCTTCCACGAACTGCGGGAAATAGGCGGCGTTGACGATATAGGTGCCGTCGCAGTTGAAACTGGCGCGCACGATTCCCTGGCTCAGCGATACCGCGGCATTGCGCAGGTAATAGCCTTCGATACTGCGCAAGCGGTTGAACGACTGCATGATTTCGCGAATATCCTTTTTCATCATCGGCTGCCACTCCTCGCGCTGCTGATCCATCAGCGTGCGCCAGTGTTCCGGCAAATATTCGCGTAGCGGTCCGGTCTGCACCGAGTGGCGGAGCTGGCGGATAATCTTCATCTTCTTTTGATACGGCACGCGCACGAAATGGCGTTCGACATAACCCGGCTGGATGAGCGTCTCGGCATCGTGAATTTCGTAATGGAAGGGGTTGAAGACCGACTCGGTGCGCACTTCGCTGCTATTGAAACCGATGTAGATGCCATAACAACCAGTTTTGCGCAGCAGCAATTCGCAGGTTTCCAGCACTTGGTCCGCCTGCCGGTCGATGCGGCTTTCCTGGCGCGGGCGCAGCGCGGCGGTTTCGCGCAAGGTCGGGTCGCCCTTGACGCTGACGAACAGCTTGCCGGGCGGCAGGCCGAAAGCACCGACGATGGCCTCATGGACGACATCGAAATCCTGACTGTCGGCCGGGCAGGTTGCGGAGTGCGCAAGGGTGTTGCTCATGGTATACAAAGAGGTCTTTCAGAAATAAAACCAATGGAGCGGACGCGAAGGGAAAGGTTCATTCGCGTCCGGCAAGGCAGGATAGCGGCGAGTTATGACAACGGGATGTCAGGGCCGGTTGCTGCACAGCTATATGCTTATGAAGCGCCCGGCCCTTACGCGCCGAATACGACCTGCGGATTACTGCGCCAATTCCGCCAGCAACTCCACCTGGGCGCAATGGTGTTTGGCGCCGCGGCGAGGGGCCTTGCGCTCGAACACCCCGCCGGCGTTCATTTCCCATGACTGGGTATTGTCGCTCAGGTAATAGTCCAGCCCTTCCTTGATCACGCGCTTTTTTAACTTGGGATCGAGTACCGGGAAGCAGGTTTCGACGCGGCGGAAGAAATTACGCTGCATCCAGTCCGCGCTCGACATGTAGAGGGTCTGTTCGCCGTCGTTGTAGAAATAGAAGATCCGCGAATGTTCGAGGAAGCGCCCGATCACCGAACGCACCCGGATATTTTCCGAGACGCCGAGAATGCCGGGACGCAAGGCGCATACGCCGCGCACGATCAGGTCGATCTTGACGCCGGCCTCGGAAGCCTCGTAAAGCGCGCTGATGATCTGCGGTTCGAGCAGCGAATTCATCTTGGCGACGATCTGCGCCTTCTTGCCGGCCCTGGCATGTTCGGCTTCGCGCCGGACCATGTTCATCATCGCGGGATGCAGGCTGAACGGCGATTGCAGCAGATGGTGAAGCTTGGTCGCTTTCCCCAGGCCGGTGAGCTGGACGAAAATATCGTTGACGTCGCTGCCGATCTCGTCGTTGCAGGTAAACAGGCCGAAATCGGTATACAGCTTGGCGGTACGCGGGTGATAGTTGCCGGTGCCGAGATGCACGTAGCGGCGCAGCCTGTCTTCCTCGCGCCGCACCACCAGCAGCATCTTGGCATGGGTCTTGTAGCCGACCACGCCGTATACCACATGGGCGCCGGCATCCTCCAGGCGCTGTGCCCAGTTGATGTTGGCCTCCTCGTCGAAACGCGCCATCAGCTCCACCACCACCGTGACTTCCTTGCCGTTTTGCGCAGCGGTGATCAGCGCTTCCATCAGCATCGAATCGGTGCTGGTGCGGTAGATAGTCTGACGGATCGCCATTACGTTGGGGTCGGTGGCGGCCTGCTGGATGAAGTCGATCACCGGAGTGAATGCCTGGTAAGGCTGGTGCAGCAGGATGTCGCCGTTGCGGATCGCCTGGAAGATGTCGGGCTGCTTGACCACTTCTTTCGGCAACGTAGGGATGAACGGGGCGAACTTGAGATCGGCTCTATCCACCCGGTCGGGAATCTGCATCAGGCGCACAAGGTTCACCGGGCCGTGAACGCGGTACAGGTCGTCCTGGGTCAAGTCGAATTGGCCGAGCAGGAAGGAAGCCATTTCCGGCGAACAGTTATCGGCGATTTCCAGCCGCACCTCGTCGCCGTAGTGACGATGCGAGAGCTCGCCCTGCAACGCCAGGCGCAGGTTTTTCATTTCCTCTTCGTCCACCAGCAGGTTGCTGTTGCGGGTGACGCGGAACTGGTAGCAGCCCTTGACGTGCATCCCTGAAAACAGTTCGCCGACATGGGCATGAAGGATCGAGGTGAGGAACACGAAGCCGTATTCGCTGCCCGCCACTTCTTTCGGCAGGCGGATCACGCGCGGCAGCGAGCGCGGCGCCTGGACAATGGCGGTGCCGGAATTGCGCCCGAAAGCATCCTTGCCTTCCAGTTCGACGGCGAAATTCAAACTCTTGTTGAGCACGCGCGGGAAAGGGTGTGCCGGGTCGAGCCCGATCGGCGTGAGCACCGGCATCAACTCGTGGAAGAAATAGTTGCGGATCCAGTCGCTTTGCTCGGGCGACCAATGGTTGCGCCGCACGAAACGGATGCCCTCCTTGGCCAGATCGGGCAGGATCACCTCGTTGAGATGCTTGTACTGGCGATCCACCAGCTTGTGCGCGGTCAGGCAGACTTCATTGAATGCCTGACGCGCCGTCAGACCGTCCGGCCCGGTGACGGTGGCGGGATCGTATTTGATCTGTTCTTTCAGGCCGGCCACCCGCACCTCGAAAAACTCATCCAGGTTGCTGCTGACGATACACAGGAACTTCAGGCGTTCCAGCAGCGGATTGCGCGCGTCTTCGGCCTGTTCCAGCACGCGCTGGTTGAAAGCCAGCAGACCGAGTTCACGGTTGATGAAATATTCCGGGGCGTCGAAGTTTGGCATGTTTATCCGTGAAGCGAATGGTGGAAGGCGGGCAAGCTTTGGATCGCTGAAATCGCGGGATTTGTAGGCACTCGCCATGCGGGCGATTTTAGCGGGCGTGGCCCGCTCCTACAGCGCGTCTCAGGGCTTGGGAGGAACGAAACCGCTGGCGCTATCGGCACCGCCGCCGAAGAAATAAGCTTCGACCTGCTGGGCAAGATAAGTACGTGCTTGGGGATCAGCCATGCTCAAGCGGTTTTCGTTGATCAACATGGTCTGCTGGCGCAGCCAGCCGGCCCATGCCTCCTTGGAAACGCTTTCGAAAATCCGCTTGCCGAGTTCGCCGGGGTAAGGCGGAAAGTCCAAGCCTTCTGCTTCGCGGCCCAATTTGATGCAGGTGACGGTACGTGCCATCGTGTATAACTCCATGCCTGTTGCGATACGACGATGATACCCAAAATCCTGTGGCCGTACCACCGCAGGCGGAACTGACGCTGAAGAATCTCCGCCGCAAGATGAATTTCGCCTCAGGCGTGCTCGTAGCGGCCGAACTTGCCGGTTTTGGATTGCGCCCGATTCACCTCGTAGTTTTTCACCCATTGCGGCATCTCGGCGGCGGGCATCGGGCGAGCGATGCCGTAGCCCTGGGCGAGATCGCAGCCGAGGTGCAGCAGCGCGGCTTCGTGTTGCAGGGTTTCCACCCCTTCGGCGACGACCTGGCGCTGGAAGACGTTCGCCAATTGCACGACGCCGTCGACGATGGCGAGATCGTCGGGGTCGTCGAGCATGCCGTGGACGAAGGAGCGGTCGATTTTCAGGGTGTTTGCGGGAATGTTCTTGAGGTATGCCAGAGAGGAATAACCGGTGCCGAAATCGTCCAGTGCGAAGGCAATCCCCATGCCCTGGCATTCCTCGATAATACGCTGGACGTGGGAGATGTCCTGCATCGCGTCGGATTCGAGAATCTCGATTTCCAGCCATTCCGGGCAGATTTGCGGATGCAGGCCAAAGCGTCCTTTCAAATTATCGACGAAACCGGGGCGGATCAGGTGGCGCGCCGACAGATTGATGCTCACCGGCACGACCAGCCCGGCGGCGTGCTGCCAAGCAGCCATTTGCCGTAGCGCTTCGTCCATGACCCACTCGCCGATTTCGACGATTACCTCGTGTTCGAACAGCAATTCGAGAAATTGCGGCGGTGACTGCAACCCTCGCTCTGGATGCTGCCAGCGCAGCAGGGCTTCCGCACCGACGACCCGGTGCTCGCGCATGTTCACCTTGGGCTGGTAATAGAGCAGCATTTCCCCGCCCCGCAAGCCTGCACGGATACGTTCGACTTGTTGGTGGCGGGTCTGGATTTCCCGGTCGCGTTCCGCATCGAAAAGGTGGATGCGCCCGCGCCCGTCGCTTTTGGCTTGGTACATGGCTTGGTCGGCATGGCGGATCAGGGTTTCGGGGTCTGCGCTATCGTACGGAAAGACTGTGACGCCGATCGATGCGCCGATTTTTGCAGTCTGACCGTCGAGCAGGTAAGGCTGGGAGACCTCCTCAAGGATGCGCCGCAGCGCGGTCGTTATTTCGTCCATTTCCGCGACATCGGTGAGCAACAGCACGAATTCGTCGCCGCCCAGGCGCGCCACGGTATCGCCGGCGCGCGCCTCGTCTTTGAAACGCTCGGCGACTTCCACCAGCATGCGGTCGCCGAAGTGATGGCCGAAATGGTCGTTGACCGCCTTGAATCCGTCGAGATCGACGAACGCGATGGCGAGCAACTGGTCGAGCCGGCGCGCGTGGGCCAATGCCTGCTCCAGCCGGTCGGCCAGCAGGGCGCGGTTAGGCAACCCGGTGAGCACGTCGGTGGTGGCCATGGCTTCGAGCTTGCTCTGGGTATCCTTGATTTCGGAAATATCCAGGAGCACCGCAACATAATTGGTGATCTGGCCGTCTTCACCGCGCACTGCATTGATATTGAGTAATTCCGGATAAATTTCGCCGTTGCGCCGACGGTTCCAGATTTCGCCGCGCCAACTGCCCGCCTCCTTGATTTCTTTCCACATTTCCCGATAAAACTCCGGGTCGTGGCGACCGGACTTGAGGATGCGCGGCGTCTGGCCGGCGAGTTCGGTGGGGAGATAGCCGGTAATACCGGTGAAGGCCCGGTTCACCGACAAAATAAAGCTATTCTCGTCGGTGACCAGGATGCCTTCCCGCACGTTTTCGAACACACTGGCGGACAGGGCCATGCGTTCCCTATCCTCGAATAGCCGCACCAGCAGCAAGTTGAAACTCGCCGCAAGATGGCCGATTTCGCTGCAATTTCCGCGGACCGGCACCAGATCCAGCCTGCCGTTGCCGGCGTCGATGGCATCGATGTCCTGGGCCAGACGTTGCAGCGGCGCAACGAACAGGCGCATCAACAACCAGGTGATGGCTACCGAGATGACGACGCCCAACAGAATGAAAACCCCAACGTCGCGTTGTTGGTTGTTGAATTGGCTGTAGGCCTCGCGGGTAGGACGGTTCGCCCCCAGCACCCAGCCGGTCGATTGCAACTTGACCAAGGTGGACAGTACCGATTCGCCGTTTTGCGCAACGGTTTCTACCGCGCCGCTAAAACCGTGGACGGCGCGCTCCAGGTATTCCGCCGGAACCGGATGGATATCCCTGCGCATCAGGAGCTTTTCGTCGGGATACAGGAGCAACGTGTTATCCCAGGAAGTCGCGAAAAAATAACCGGAATTACCCAGTTTCATGCGCCCGATGCTGCCCAGCATCCTTTCGCCGTTCATGTCCAACGCACCGGCGAGCACCCCGACGATGCGTCCGTCGCTATCGCTAATCGGCGCGGTGGCGAGGAAAATCATGACGCGTTGAGGGTGGCCCTCAACGGTCCGGTTAACCCGGAAGGGGGGAGAAATCAAGGGTTCGTCGAGGCGGACGGTCAAGTCCGCCCATTTCTTGAATTCCGGCTGTTGCTTGCCGGCGGGGATGTCGCTGGAGGCAGCGACCAGCTCCCCCTTGGCATTGAACAGGAAAGTGCCCTGGTCGAAAAAAGCGTCCTTGATGCTGCTTCGTTCGTCCAGCCAGTTTTTAGCCAACGGCGGATCGCGGAAGACGGACGGAGGAATCTTGCGACTGAGTTTTTCCAGTGCGTCCTGGGAAGACTCCAGCTTGGCATCCAGTTCCTGGGCAATCCGGCGAGTGAGCGACATCTGGTAATCGGCGGCGATGCGCGAACTGTCCCGCACATGCTCAAGCGAGAGCCAGCCGAAAGCGAACAAAGTCAGCGGAAAGGAGATTGCCGTCACCAGTACCATGCGCCATTTGATGGACTCCGGCAACCAGCGCATGGCTATTCGCCGACCGTTTCGAAACGCTGCGCCTGCCACTCCGCCATCCCGCCGCGAAACCAGAAAGCGCGGCGATACCCGTCTTGCAGCGCAGCACGCGCGCCTTTGTAGGATTTCCAGCAGGAAACGCCGTTGCAATAGAAGACTACCGAGCGCTGCTTGTCGGGAAAGAACTTGTGCAAACGGGCGAGGAAGGCCGGAATATCGTCCTGCGCCGGATCGAAATCGAGCGCACGCGCCGAGCGTTCCTTGTACTGGATATGAAGCGCAGCGGGGAGGTGTCCGGCAAGATAGTCGTGCAATATCCGCGTGTCGACGATCCGTGCGTCGTCCGCCATCGCGCGCACTTGAGCGGCTGCAACCACGGTTGCCCCCGGCAATGCGGGCGGCACCTCGCCATTTGCCGAGCACATGCCGCAGGTCAGGACTGAAAAGCAAAAAACCAGCGTGGCCGCTGGTTTTGCGGAGTTGCGCATGTCGTCCCCAGGTTTTTTATTCCGCACGCTGAAGCCAGCTGCGCCTATTTTGGCGACTAACATACTGTAACCATAGCCACATTGCAAGTCTGCCGCCGTAGCGGGAAACACTCAGCCGAGCACGCCGTCAGCTGCCGTTAAGGCCGCCTTAAGAATCGCCGGCTATGCTGCAAGCCTGTCTCACAGAAAGGAACCCATCATGAAAAAATTGTTGATCGCGAGTGCACTGGCCTTATCCCTACCGCTTGGCGCCGTTGCCAACCAGATACAGGTTCAGGAAGCTTACCGCGCCGCAGCGAAGCAGGAAAATCCCGGCTTCAAGGATTTTTCCGCAACGCGCGGGCAGGCGTTCTACAGCGCCAAATCGGGTGACACCGCGTGCGCCACTTGCCACGGCGACTCGCCCAAAGCACACGGAAAACACGCCAAGACCGGCAAGGACATCCTCCCGCTGGCGCCATCGGCGAATGCACAACGCTTCAGCGATGCATCCAAGGTCGAGAAGTGGTTCAAGCGAAACTGCAACGATGTCCTGAAACGCGCCTGCACCTCCGAAGAAAAGGGCGATTTCATGGCTTACCTGCTGTCGCTCAAATAGGGAGATAACCATGAAGACACCCATCGTTATCGCGCTCGTCCTGTCGCTTTCCGCGCTGGCGGCGCAGGCTGGCGAACACGGCGACAAATACGCCGGGGAAAGCCGCGGCAAGCCGCTACAGCCCGCGCAAACCAACGCCAAGTGGCAACAGGAATGCGGCAGTTGCCACACGGCGTTTGCGCCCGGCTTGCTGCCCGCCGCGTCCTGGCGCAAGATCATGGCTGGCCTGGACAAGCACTTCGGTGCGGATGCCTCGCTGAACGCAGCGGAAAACCAGGAAATCACCGCCTGGCTGGTCGAGCACGCCTCCAACCGTTGGCGCGCCTCTGCCGCCCCGTTGCGCATCACCGACACCGCGTGGTTCCAGCGCAAGCACGATGCGCATGAAATTTCTCCTGCGGTCTGGAAACGCCCTGCGGTGAAAAGCCGGGCCAACTGCCAGGCCTGCCACGCCGGCGCGGACAAGGGCGATTTCAACGAACACCGGATACGCATTCCAAAATAACCATGCAACGCATTCTCGTCTGGGATATTCCCACCCGCCTGTTCCACTGGCTCTTCGCCACCAGCTTCGCTGCCGCCTGGCTTACCAGCGAATCCGACGAGTGGCTGGCGGTTCATGCCTTCTTCGGCTACCTGATGCTCGGCCTGATCGGATTCCGCCTGGTCTGGGGGATCGCGGGCGGGCATTACGCGCGCTTCGCCGCTTTCCCGTTTGCTCCGCGCGCCGGGCTGACCTATCTGCGCCAGGCGTTCAGCGGCGGCGGCGCCCGTCATGTCGGCCACAACCCGGCAGGCAGCCTGGCGGTTTACCTGCTGCTGGCCTTGGGTCTGGC
>CALMWM010000548.1 GCA_937873435.1 uncultured Gallionellaceae bacterium | reverse complement strand
CCGCCATCGGTGGCTCACCACGCGAGCCACCAACACGGTTTGCGAACACAGCCTATTTAAAGCGGCTACCAGAAGATTCTGCAAGTTATGTTGCTTACCTGCGGTGAATACAGCTTTCCGATATTGCAACCTCTTTGCTTTAGTCTCGATAGTCATCAGATGCCCTTTCTAGATGAAAAGTATCATACCATTCTTGCAAAAATAAGGGGTTAAAGGGGCTAGGCTTACGAGGTGATAGAAAATCAAAAGCAAGCGTAGAGGGCGCGCCGCCAAGCAGAATGGATGGGGGGCCACCGTGCGCCCTGACGGGCGCTCTCGGATTGCGCTATGCTGCTCCGGGCTACTTGCTGATCGAGAAACACGGCTATTTGCGCGGTATTATGTAGCTGTTGCCCAAGGAAATATCCCGCCTAAGTCCCTAATATAACACCTGTTCCCTAATTGCGAAACAGGTGCCCCATGGCAGAACCCCACGTCGTATCCGCCCTCGTCGCCAAGCACGCCGAGCTGGCCGGATTGATCCAGTTCCACCGGACAGAGATTGAGCGCGTATCGTCCGATCTCAAGCACCTGGACGCCACACTCAAGCTCTTTGACCCGGCAATTGACCTGCGCAGCCTGGGCGCCAAGCGGGTCACTTCCTCCCGTTCCGGCGGGTTCAAGCGTTTCGAGAACAAGGAAAGCCACATTTGGGTGCTGGATGCGCTCAGAGAGGCGGCGCAGCCCCTGACAACGGTCATGATGGCAGAGCAAATCATCGTTGGCAAAGGCTTGGAGGATACGAGGGAGTTGCGCGCTTCCATTCAGCGCACGCTGACCGGCACGCTCCGGCGCCTGGAGAAGCGCGGGCTGGTCGAAGACGCGGGCCGAGCCAATAACGGCCTGACGGTGCTTTGGCGGATCGTTTAAGCCGCCAGGCGCTCGGCATCGCGTTTGTTGCCCTGCCAGTACCCGCACCAGTCCCGGCTGGTCTTGGTGTGGGCGCATTTCGTGGTGATGTCGGTGAAGATTTCCCCATTTGGGGTTCTGCGGGTGTCCTCGCGATAGGCCGCTTCATTGGCATAGTTCGCCAGGTACAGATTGCCGAACTTGTGCATCTGTCCCATTTGCATCCGGCGGAAGCGCGAGAAGTACGATTCAGCCAGGTTGTTGGTGATCCCGGCAGCGCTCCGGTACTCCTGCGAGTGGTTCACCCGGCGGGTATCGAACTTGGCGTGCAGCGCGTCATAAGCGTTGGACTCATCCGCGCAGATCACCGAACCTTTCCCCACGAACGCCGCAGCCAGCTTGCTCACATCGGCCTGATTCTCGGCCTTGATGATGAAGGTCAGCGTCTTGTTGGCGCCCTTGATCAGGTCGCCTGCCGTCTCGATCTTCTGGCGCATGACGAACACGCAACGCTTGTCGGGCTTCTGATTCTCGAACAGGCGGCGGTCGATCCGGTCTTCCTTCTTGTTCTCGGGGCGGATGGTGCCATTCACGTAGGCGCCGTCCATGTGAATCTCGCCGGCCAGCGGCGTCTCGTCGCGCTGTTCCATCAGCGACTCCCTGATCTTGTGCGCTAGCACGAAAGCGGTTTTGTACTGGACGCCCAGGTCGCGGGACAGTTGCAGCGCAGATAATCCTTTCACGGCGTTGGTGTAGATCGCAATCGCCGCCAGGTAAACCCTCAATGGCAATTTGTGATTGGCGAAGATCGTGCCGGACGTGACAGAAAACGAATGGGTGCAAGCCTTGCACCGCCATTGCTTCCGGTCAGCGCGGAAATAATGCTGGTCGATGGTGCCGCACACCGGGCAAACCACTTCTTCGCCTTCGCCCCAGCGCATTTCCTTGAAGAACTGAAACGCCTGGCCGTGGGTCATTTCCATGACCTTGCGAACGGACAGCGTGCGGGCTTTAGCGGTGAGCAGAAAATGTTGGGACATGGCAGCCTCTTTTCCATTAAACAATGTACTAATTGTATACATTAAACAATGGAAACGCAAGAAAATAGATACATTGTTCTATTTCATTAATAAATTGAATTATTTACCCATTAAATTGTTAAATGTATTGACTCCATAAAATAGCTGTGGTACAAAGAGGGATGAACTACAAAACATTCCGAAGCCACCTTGGCAGAGCCGGGCTGACCAACAAGGATTTTGCCGACCTGGTGAAGCTCAACAGCAAGTCCATTACGAACTATGCCAAGGACGATCATGTCCCGGCGCATTGGGCGATTGTGGCGTTGCTCATGGGGGAATTGGCGGGCAATGGGCTGGAATTTGAGCACTTGCTACGCAAGATGGAAATTGAACCAAACAAGGTTCGTGGCGCTGCCGCAAAAGGGCGTTGGGGTGGTAGCAAACAAACCGATTTTCCAATGTAATGGAACTGAAATTACTCAGGGGTGGTTTATGAATGACTTTAGCGACTCGAACGTGATAGCAGCAAGCGCCGATTTTTGGCAGTTTCTTGATGGGCGGAAGTTCAGCACGATTTTGGCTGATCCGCCTTGGCAGTTCCAAAACCGCACAGGGAAAGTGGCACCGGAACATAAACGCCTGAATCGTTATAGCACCATGTCGTTAAACGACATCAAGGCGCTCCCCGTCGCTGACGCCGCCGCTGACGCCAGCCACTTGTATTTGTGGGTGCCTAATGCCCTCTTACCGGAGGGGTTGGCGGTAATGCAGGCTTGGGGGTTTCAATACAAGAGCAATTTGGTCTGGCACAAGATCAGAAAAGATGGCGGCCCGGATGGGCGTGGGGTTGGTTTTTACTTCCGCAACGTTACTGAATTAATATTGTTCGGCATACGCGGGAAGAACGCCAGGACACTTGCGCCAGGACGTAGCCAGGTGAATTTCATGGCTACGCGCAAACGCGAGCATTCACGCAAGCCTGATGAGCAATACGACCTCATTGAAGCATGTAGCCCAGGGCCATTCCTTGAGCTATTTGCCCGAGGCGAGCGCAAAAATTGGACGGTATGGGGCAACCAAGCTAATGAAACCTACTGCCCAACTTGGGATACTTATTCGAATCACTCGCAAGCAGAGAACCAGATGGGGCAGGCGCTATTGCAAATAGACGACACAATCCGGGTTACTTCTCAGCTTTAGGCTGCTTGATTTGAAACTGCTCGTAATAAATGTTGAGTTTGAATTGGCCTTTAAGGAAGGCCAGATATGCCGCAGCCTGAGGTGTAAGCGCCTTGGGCGATACGATGATCAGCTTGTCGGCTCTGCTATTATCTCCCTGCCAGTAGGCGTATTCGAGTAATTGCGGAATAGCTTGTCGAATACAGACCCGCACTGATGAATCGGTCTTGATTTCATAGAACCAGCAAAAATCTTTTGTATTGACGACGATATCAATCGCTGTCCCGTCACCGGTTGGGACTTCCGTCCCAACACACCCTTTCCCATGCTTCTTAACGAGACTCTCATACATTTGATTTTGAATCTCATTATGGAGCAACGTTGAGGTCTGCGGTTTTGTTGAAGCGCTTGCAACGGTAACACCTGTCTTCTTTGTGTTATGTCCCGACCGAAATTCAAATTTTCCGGCAGGCCGATCATCATCCGCTTCGGAGAAGAATTCATGATCCTCAATTTTGGCTGTTCCCCCATTTTCAGGAGTTAGTGAGCCAGTAATCAACCATGTGCCAAACTGTTTCTTGCCTAGGGAGAAAACCTCATGCAGTTTAAGCCTTATAGATTCCTCAATGATCGAGTTGCTTTCATCCCATCCGGCAGTAACAAGTTTTAGTCTGAGAAGCTTTTCAAATAATGTGTGCAGCCCTGGGATCTGGAAAAGCTTATGAAAGTCATAACGAATATGATCTTTGGAATGCTCGGTACTGTATCCAAGCTCTTCGATGGTGTGGGCAAGGTTTGTGTAGGCTTTCTCGTTTTGGAGCTGTGCCCGCTTAACCGTCCCTGCGAAACGATATCGGGCAGCGCTATTTCGGATTGCATCAATCAGTTCATGGTGGCTCAGAATTATTGAGACCAGCACGAGCGCGTCGATGGTTTCGCTGCCTTTTTGTCGCGCATCATTCCATAGATCAGGAACCACCCCTCCTCGCCGACTTACAGACAGATTCTTCTTCGCCTGCGCCAACTCGATATTTACCCCTGGCTCGCTGTTTTCAAGGTGCAGGAGTATATTATCTTTGTCGTATTTCCTTAGCAGGAGGGCGATTTTGTGAGCACCGTGCTTGGTAAGAGATACGTTGAGTTTCGTCAAATCAGTCATATACAGCGCGTTCCATAATATTTGGCGGCTGGGGTATTCTATGACATTGGCGGATGGCGTGGTAGTCGTGTGCAGATACCTTGACCCATTCTATCTACGTCATCAATACACACGGTTTGAGTTGAGAACAGCGGGTTTGGCTCGCGCTCTGGCGGCAGATAGAGCAGCGTCTGGTGTTGAGGGGTGGCGAGGCAGCCTGACGAACAGCATAACGCTTTGATTAATAGCGTTATTGGCAACAGCTACATAATACCGTATTTGCGCAGGATGGAAGAACTCGAAGAGGCGGAACGGGCAATCCTGAAATGAGCCGCGAGTCATGTAGGTTGGGTGAAGCGCAGCGCACCCAACAAACCCAATCCTTCCTTTAAACACCGGCCTTGAATAATCGGGTCTGTTGGGTTACGCGATAAGGCCGCTAACCCAACCTACATGGGCTAGCTGCTTAATTGATCAGTATTGGGTTTAACCCAATTCCTCCAGCGTACCGAAGCAAAACACGAAGCGCCCCTGATCGAAATTCACCGCCAGTTTGCCGCCGTGATTCAGACCGTAATCCCAGTAGCCCTTGGTCGGGCAGCCTTCATGGCATTCGCTGGCGCCGCGCGGGGATTCCAGGTCGCGTTCGCGGTCGTACCAGGAGAGCAGCATGTTGTCGCCGAGTTGGTTGTCGGCAGTGGTTTGGGCGAGTTTCATCGCAGCGCTGAAGGCGATAGCTGGATTGTCGATGTGCTGGGTTTTCATGAGAGGTTTCCAAATAATAACTTCTGGCTGGAATATCTTACCTCGCCATGCGCCGTAGCGACACCGCTGCCGACGATTTCCCGTAGTACCCTCCCACCGGCGGGTTGTCCGCCGGGGTATCTCGGCGGTTCCTATCCGCGTGCTTCCCCCTACTTGGTCAAAATCAGTTTGCCCTTGCTGGTCAAGGTCAGGCGGTACTCCTGGCCGCCGTGCTGGATGCGCAGTTCGCGGCTGTCGCCCAGCAGGTCGCGGATGTCGACGCGGCGGGGCGGCGCGAGGCCGGTGTCGTCCGGGCGGATGGGGGCTGGTTGCGCCGGGTTGCGGTACTGGTTCATGGCGGCTGCCTCCTACCAGGTTTCGCTGATGAAACGGTCGCGGAAGTAGTAGCCCTGCACGCAGTCGAAGCCGATGTCGTGCGCCAGCGCCAAGTCGCCCAGGGTTTCCACGCCTTCCAGTACGGTGCGCGCGCCAGCCGCCTTTGCCATGCCGTGGAACCATTCGAGGACGGCGAGCTTGCGGTTGCCGCGGTTGGTGAGCCAGGCGCGGTCGAACTTGATAAAGGTCGAGTCGCAGAAGCTGCCGAACGACACCAGGCCGTTGGAGACCCCCAGGTCGTCGGTCGCCACCTTGATATCCGCGCCCTTGAAGTCCGAGATCATCGCGTGGGTGCGCTCCACGTCGCGGATGTGCAGGTTCTCGATGACCTCGATCATGATTTCCCGTCCGGGGCAACGGTGGCTGCGGAATAGCTCGGTGAAGAGGTTGCCGCCCGGCGTGCGGCCTGCATGAAAACTATCCGGGTCGAGATTGAGGAACAATAGTTCGGTTTTCGGCGCTTGCAGAATCTGGAGCTTCTTCGCTTCCAGTTCGGTGTGGAATAGCAGCAGGGGATTTTCGTGGAGCATCTCGAATACCAGGTTGGGCGGCACTGCTTCTCCGTTAGCCCGGTGAAAGCGGGCCAGCGCCTCGTATCCGGCGGTTTCTCCCGACAGGGTATCCACCACCGGCTGGTATTCCACTCCGAAGCGGCGGTTCAGGAGCATGTCCAGCAGGTCGTGCGGGTGCAGCGCGAGTGCGGCTGGCATCGGACGTGTCAGACGATGGGCGTTTTCCAGGGCGCTGAATTCTTCTTTGAGGATGGCGTTCATCTTGAAATCCTTAGGCGGCGAGCCGGAGCGGGATGTCGAGTGCCGCCAGCATTTCGGTTTGTTTGTGGCCCACGATGGGAAAGTCGGCATTGCCGGATAGCGCGCCGATGGAAAGCACGAAGGCCGGCGAAGCGATCCAGTTCTGGAAATGATTGTGCGATAGCCAGGTGCTTTCCACTACGTAAGGCGATTTTTCCTTGGCCGGCGGGATTACGCGCAGGCCGACCAGTCCGCGCTGGTGGTTCCTTAGCCGGGTAAACAGCGGGAGCCGTTCCTGGAAAGCATGCTTGCGCGCCTTGCAGACGAAAAATTTGTCGTTGACGCAAATTGTTTCGGGCAGCATGAAAAAACCTCCTGTATATTAAAGAGTCAACTGGGTGGCTGGCTATCATCGACCGGAGGTCTGAGGTTGCTGGCTGAAAGTAGGGACTGCCTGGTCAAGACCGGTTTGCCCGTGCCGGCGAACGGCAGGCGATATTTCTGCCTGACGCGCGCCCAGCGCGGTTTGCGTAATCCCGATCCTTGACGGTTTTATTGGGCGGCGAAGGTTCCGATATCGCCGGGTTTGCGCAACATCTTGTCGACTTCGCCGGCATGGAGCTCTTCCTCGCTGATCATGTCGCGGGCGTACTCTTCCAGCAGGATGGAGTTGCCTTCGGCCACGGCGAGCAGTTCGTAGTACACCGAGGTGGCGAGCTGTTCGTGGGCCAGCGATTCGCGCAGGATGTCGCCGATGTCGTGCTTGTGGCTTTCCAGCAGCGGGCCGATGCCGAGCGAGGGATGGCCGCCGAAGTGGGTGATCAGCTCGCCGGCCTTGCGTGCGTGGAGCAGACCTTCATCGGCCTGCTGGGAGAGCCAGCCGATGATCGGCAGGCGGTTGTAACCGTAGACCATCAGCGAATAGTGGCTGTAGCGCACCACTCCTGCCAGTTCGAGTTCCATGATCTTGTTGAGCAGTTCGATGGCTTTGCTTTTGTCGAGACTCATTTTGTTTCTCCTTGCAATGTGCCGCTTTCGCGGCGGGTTGAAAAATTCTCGTTACCACAGGTAAAACAGGAAGACCCACGGCGTCGCCGCGCCGGCCAGAGCTCCAGCCACCGCCAGATTGGCGAGCAGGCGGCGCGGCCACGAGGAAATGCGCCGCAACATGCCTGCCGCCAAGGCGAGGCTCCACAGCGCCGCGAGACCCAGCAGCACGCCCCGGATTTCCGCCAGCCAGACGATCTTCATCCCCTCGGCGGCGAGCAGCGTGGCGGTCAGCGCGGACAAGCCGAGGAATACCCCGAGGCCGCCCATCGGCACCAGACTGTAGGCGAGCCAGCGCGCGTTGGCGGCGGTCTTGCCGGGCAGCAGCGCGCCCGCCACGTGCAGCCAGCCCCATATCCAGCCGCCCACCAGAATCGTAACCGTGCCGATATAGGCGAGGATGCCGAGGCCGTCGAGCCAGGTGAAAACATCGCTGGATGCCGGGTAATGGGTGAGCAGCCACCACGGGATGTCGTCCTGCAAAAGCCAGAACGAATCGCGCTCGATCAGCCAGGCGGCGACGGCCTGCTTGGCGGCGACAAACCACGGCGACGACGACCACTGGAACGCGCCGACCGCCACGCCCATCATGCCGAACACCAGCAGGCGCGCTTCCCAGGGGCGCGCCTCATGCACCGCCAGGTTGACGATCTCGTTGCCTGGCAGGCGCGCCGCGAGAGATACCGCGTCGCGGTGGCCGCTGCATTTGCCGCACATGTGGCATTGCGAAGCGCCGGTCATGCGCCGGATGTCGATCAGCGGGGCGCAGGATACCGGCAGGCGCGCGCTTTCCGGGGCGGCGTTCCAGTTCTCGCGCTCTACACGGAAATGCAGGGGGGCAAGCCGGGCGAGCAGGCCGAACACGCCGGATACCGGGCACAGGTGGCGGCACCACACGCGCGAGCCTTTGCCGTAGACCAGCCCGACGGCGAGCGCGGCGACGGTGGAACCGCCGAGGATCAGCAGTACCGCCTTGGGATATTCGTAAACCGACACCAGTTGCCCGTAAATTGTGGTGAGTACGAAGGCGACGAATGGCCAGCCCGACCATTTCAGCCAGCGCGGTACCGGGCGGCCCAAGCCGTGGCGGCTCGCCAGTTCGGTGAGCGTGCCTTCAGGGCAGAATAGCCCGCACCAGGCGCGTCCGGCGAAGATCACCGAAAGGATTACGAACGGCCACCAGATGCCCCAGAAGATGAACTGGGCGAACAGCGTGAGGTTTTCCAGCATCCGCCCGTCGGCGGGCGGCAGCGGCAGGAAGGCGGGAATCGCCACCAGCGCCAGGTAGAACACCACTACCGCCCATTGCACGCCGACGATCACCCCTCGATGGCGGCGCAGGGCGTCGCCGATACGCTGGAGCGGGCGCAGCCGGCGCGGAGCGGCGGGATTGAATATCGGGATGATTGCGTGTTCCATGGTTTGGTTCCTTATCTATTACCCGGTTCCGTCTCGAAACGGAACGGAACGTAAATCCTGTGTTTCCCATCTTCCAGCAGCACCGTGGCCAGCCACGCCATGCGCCCGCTGCTGCACAGCGGCAGGGCCGCTTCCCCGCCGAAGCCGCCGCTGCCGTCCGGGGTCAAGTCGGCGCGGGTGAAGGCCATCGGCAGGTTCACGCCGGTGAAATCCACTTCCAGCGCGCGGGCGTTGCCGCCTTTAATATGTAGTTCGAGCTTCAGCGGCTTGAGCAGCGGAAGCGGACGCGGGCCGAGGGCGAATTCCAGGCGTCCGCCATCCGGCAACCGCACCGCGCATACGCCACGGCTCAGACTACAGGTTTCGTCGAGCGGCAGCGCGGTGAACCTGGGCGGCGCGAACAGCATGAGTTTCACCAGCACGGTCACCGCCAGCGCCGCCAGCAGCGCGCCGACGACGGCGCACAAAACGCATTCGCCTTCGGACGCGGGAGTATCCTCGCGGTCGTGAATTGGCCGGTTCGCGACCGCGAGGCCGCTCCCGCAGTTCATGCGTGCGGCCTGATCGGACGGTTGAGTGCGGCCAATGCCAGCAGCCAGTACGTCGCCAGCACCAGCAGCGTGCTCAAGGCCGGACGGGCTCGGTAGCCGGTGAGCTGCGCGATGAAACTGCCGATACCGCTGCTGTCGGAGAGCAGGAAGCTGCTGTCCCACAGAGGGTCGATGCCGGGTGGCAGGGTGCCTAGCGCGATCAGCTTTTCCGTACCGCCGACCAGCAGTGAGGCAGCCAGCAGCAGGAGGATGATTTCGGTGACGCCGAAGAAGGTTTTCCAGTAAATCCGCCGCCCGCCGCGCCCCAGCGCCCCCCCGCTTGCCAGCGCCAGCAACAGACCGGCCAGCCCCGCCGCCCCGACGCCGGCGA
>CALMWM010000547.1 GCA_937873435.1 uncultured Gallionellaceae bacterium | reverse complement strand
TAATCGGCAATATCTATGTGCGTGAAATTGAGCAGTCCCATATCATGCGGGTGCTGGAACCGATATGGCTGACCAAGACCGAGACCGCTACCCGTTTGCGCGGACGGCTTGAAAACATACTGGATTGGGCACGGGTGCGCGGCTATCGCAGTGGCGAGAACCCGGCACGCTGGCGCGGCCATCTGGATATGTTGTTGCCGACACCGGGGAAGGTGCAGAAGGTCGAGCATCATCCGGCGCTGCCATTTGATGAGCTTGGCGACTTCATGGTGAAACTGCGCCAGCAGGAAGGTATGGGCGCGCGTGCGCTTGAATTTGCTATCCTGACGGCGGCTCGCTCCGGCGAGGTTCGCGGCGCAACGTGGGGCGAGGTTGATCTGGCTGATGCAACGTGGACTATCCCTGCCGACAGGATGAAGGCGAAGCGTGAGCATCGCGCGGCGCTCAATGATGAGGCCGTGACCTTGCTTGAATCCCTCCCGCGCTCCGGTGATCTGATCTTCCCAAACAAGAAGGGCGAGAAGTTGTCGGACATGACGCTGACGGCAGTGTTGCGGCGCATGGAACGCGGGGACATTACCGCGCATGGATTCCGCTCAACGTTCCGCGACTGGTGCAGCGAGCGCACCAACTACCCCCGCGACGTGGCAGAAATGGCGCTGGCGCATACCATAGGCGACAAGGTGGAAGCGGCGTACCGGCGTGGTGATCTGTTCGAGAAGCGCCGCCTGATGATGCGCGATTGGGGCAAGTTCAGCAGCAAGGTGCAGACGGCGGCAGACGTTGTGCCGATGAAGCGTAAGAGTGCCGCCTGACGTGCCAGGCAATAATGCGAGTTCGAATCTCTAACACGCGCTCACATTCGCGATAGTTGCAAGACCGTCGCCAGACAGACGGCATAATGATTTTGCTGCGCCTAGCCCGAGGCTGATCCCCGAGGGCGAACACCGGGACACCCTTGCCCGGCTGGCGTGGCTCCTGATTCAAGGGATGGCGTGAAAAGGGCGCAATCATGGGCAAATTGTTCAACCTGAAAGAATGGCTGACGGTAGCGGATGCCGCCCGGCATCTTTCAATAGTATTCGGCGAGGAAGTAACCGAGACTGACGTTCTGCGGTTTGCGCTTGATGGTCACTTGCGGCTGTCGGTTAATTTTGTGAATCATGCCCGCGCCCGATGCGGCAAGGTTGTTCGATACAACGAGGCTGAGTTGATGGCTGCGATTGCTTCGGGCAACCTTCCAACAGACTTGAAATGGCACACTTGGCCGCCGGGTGCGATGGCCACGCTTCGCCCTGGTTTGCCACCTGAAGACGCGGAAAAATCGACAACGATGTTGATGAGTTTGCGAATAGATGACGAGCGCTACCTGACGCTAAGCGATGAAATTTCGACTATGCGAGAAGTATGGGATTTGCCGATGATCGGCAACGAGAAGCTAGACATTGAACACCTATACCAGCAGCTTACAGGTGGCCCTGCTGTGACCCTACAAGGTTTGGATGGCGCTTTCGTGGAAGGCCGAGATGGGCAGATGTGCCAACTTCAAGAGGACTTTGACGATAACGAATATCAAGCTGGTTCAAGCGCACAGCTTGAGAAGCTGAAACAGCATATTGCCGAGAACAATATCGAGGCGACGGAAGCTGAATCACTATTGAATCTGCATAAGGAAGATCGGAAGAAGTATCTTGAAAAAAAGAAGTCCCAGCCAGAACTGAATAACTATTACCCCGCGAGCAGTTTACCTAGCGATGGCGTTCTGGTTGTTCGCACCGATGCGCTACGGGAATTTGAAGCGTCGATAAACGGTTCACCTGCACCAACCGAGCGCGCCCATCTATCCGACAAGCTGGCACGAATGAATCAGGCTGCGGCAAAATTTTGGGGTAATGCAGACCGTAGCGACCGGGGTACGCACCCGGAAAACGCGACCGTGACGGCATGGCTGGTGCAACAGGGGTTTTCACAAACTTTGGCAGACAAGGCCGCAACAATCATCCGCCCTGAGTGGGCACCGACCGGACGCAAGCCGGAAGAATAGCGACACCCTTAGCGCCAGCACTGGCGCGGGTTTCAGAAGGGCTGCGCCCTTAACAGGAAACCCCTTTCCGTTTTTTCTATCGTTCGTAATGCTCATGCTGGCGTCTTTCAACCCAGAAAGGCGCATACCATGGCACAACGCACCGACCCGAGCGCAATCCCCGACGCGCTCAAGAATTTCGATTCCCTCCCTGATTCCGCAAATGTGCGGCAACCCGTAGTCCAGGCGCTGTTTGGCTGTTCGGCGGCAACCGTCTGGCGCATGGTCAAACGCGGCACCCTGCCCGCCCCTCGCAAGCTGTCCGAGCGAATTTCCGCCTGGAATGTCGGCCAACTGAGAAAAGCCCTGGCTGCATCATAGGGGTGGCGATCATGGTCATCAAAACAAAAGCCATAGGGAAGATGAGGCGCTGAACATGGCGAAGCAAAAGAAAAACTGGCTATCCCCGGAACGCCGCGAGCCGGGCGGGTTTGCCGCCCTGCCTCACTGCCTGCTGGAAAGCCATGTTTACATCGGCCTATCTGCCCAGGCCATCAAGCTGCTGAATGATCTGCTGGCGCAGTTCAAGGGTTTCAACAACGGCGATTTATGCCTGGCATGGACGATCATGGAAAAGCGCGGCTGGAAATCGCGCGATACCCTCGACAAGGCCCGCAAGGAATTGCTGGAAGTGGAACTGATCCTGATTTCCCGTTACGGCGACCGCAAGCGCCCCAATCTCTATGCGCTCACCTTCTTCGCCATCGACGAATGCAGCGGCAAGCTCGACATCAAACCCACGGTAAAGCCAACCAGCAGGTGGCGGCTGCATGAACCTTTGCCGCCCATCAAAATTAGAATTACTCCCCCGCCCGGCGGGTTAAATGAGGTTGATATAACACGCCCGGCGAGTGACCCGGACACGCCAAGCGCCGAATATGCCCCGCCTGCCGTGTCAAATCAGCCAATTTCAGAAATGTTATGACACGCCCGCCGTGCACCTTTCTATATAGCCATACCCTGGGGAATTTGTTTGCAGGGTTTGGAGAGAAGGTGGGGTCAGCAACATCATGGAATGCAAGGCGGGCAAGGATAGTGCGCTATTCCCACGATTGGAGAATGATTTTACGGGCTGGCTAGGGTAAGATTACCCGCTTTGAATGCGGTTTTCAGCCGCTTGCCTGTCCGTCAATAATCGCGCCTCGTGCGCGGCAAACAATAATGACTGGCGGAGAAAGAACCATGACACCAGAACAACGACAACGACTCATCAAAATCCTGCTTTCCGGTGGCGACGTGGCGCCGGAGTGGTCGCGTATCCTGTTCCCGCCGGAGAAGCGGGAATACGAGCTGGTCTATCACGGCAAGGAGCGCGAGGAAGACATCATCGCCAACACACTGGCGGTGCCCTTGCAGCCCGTGCGCACCTTCAACAAGAACGGCGTGGAATGGCACAACAAGCTGATCTTCGGCGACAACCTGCAAGCGATGAAAACCCTGTTGGAAATGAAGCGGCGCGGTGAGCTGTGCAACGCTGACGGTACGCCCGGCGTGCGGCTGGTTTACATTGACCCGCCGTTTGCGACGAAACGCGATTTCGCGGGATCACAAGACCAGCAGGCATATCAAGATAAAGTTGTCGGTGCTGCTTTCCTGGAATTTCTGCGGCGACGACTGGTGATGATTCGGGAATTGCTCGCTGAAGATGGCTACGTTTTCGTCCATCTCGACCAGAAAAAAAGTCACTACGTGAAAGCGTTGATGGATGAAATATTCGGTGAGCAAAACTTTCTCAATCACGTCATTTGGAGCTACCGGCGCTGGCCTTCACGTAGCCGCAACTTTCAGTCGATGCACGACGATATTTTGATGTATGCAGCGAAGGCAACCAATACACGCCGGGCATTCCACGTCAGCTATGAAGCGCCATCAGAGAGCTACGTAAAGAGATTTCAGGGGAAGACTCAAATCCTTGACGAAGAAACAGGCACAAGAAAAATCACTATCGACGAACCAACCAAGGGTATGCCGATGCGTGATGTTTGGGAACTCTCCATCATCGCTGGCTTCAAGAGCGAGCGCACCGAATACCCGACACAAAAGCCTGAATCTCTCCTTGGGCGAATCATCGAATCGTGCTCTAACGAAGGCGATTTAATTCTTGACGCTTTCGCGGGGTCAGGAACCACCTGCGCCGTCGCCGAAAAGCTCAGTCGCCGCTGGATCGGCATCGACTGCGGCAAGCTGGCGGTTTACACCATTCAGAAGCGCCTGCTCAATCTCAAAGCGGAGGTTGGGCATACCGGCGCAGCGTACAAGGCCAAGCCCTTCACCCTCTACAACGCCGGACTTTACGACTTCGCCCGCCTCA
>CALMWM010000546.1 GCA_937873435.1 uncultured Gallionellaceae bacterium | reverse complement strand
CAGTTTATTAGCGACTATCTTTTTTGTGATGCTCGCCGGTAGATTCAGCAGCTGGAATTTGCACATCATGGTTATTGCGTTCGTTCAAGGCGGCATAGCGGCGTTTTTTTCCAAAATGCTTAAAATGATGTCGTGGTGGTTGCCTATCCAACTATTGTTTGTGCCTGGATTGATCGCGGGACTAGCCCTTGATGTAGCGCCATATTGGTATCTGCTGATTTTTCTGGTGTTGCTGGTGGTGTTTTGGAGTGTTTTCCGTAGCCAGGTGCCACTTTATTTATCCAGTCGGGCGGTATGGCAAGCGCTAGCCGATCTTCTGCCAAATAAGCCTGATTTGCGGTTAATTGACCTCGGTTCAGGTTTGGGCGGCTTGCTTGGGTTTTTGATTCGGACAAGGCCGCAAGGGCGATATGTGGGAGTGGAGACTGCCCCGCTGCCCTTCGTCGTGGGATGGTTACGATGTGCGCTGCAAGGCTGCGATATGCGTTTTGGGAGCTTATGGACGCATAACCTGGACAGTTACGATGTGGTTTATGCTTATCTGTCTCCTGTTCCGATGGCAGAATTGTGGCATAAAGTAACTGCTGAAATGAAACCGGGGAGCCTGTTTGTCAGCAACACCTTTGCTGTCCCCGGCGTGGTGGTGACCAAAACAGTCGAAGTCGATGATTTCCATGCCTCAACCCTGTACGTTTACCAGCTATAATCGTCCTGTATGAATGCATACATTGATGGGATGCGTGAATGAAAAGCCTGGACCAATGGGTAAGTGAAATCAGGTTGGAAGAGCTACCTGTATTGCGCAGGACAGCTTTGGCGATTTCATATCTGGCAAAAAATAGCGAAAATATTTCGGCTACGGATATCGCCGATATTGTTTTGCATGATCCCTTGATGACCCTGAAGGTTATCGGGGGTGCGAACAGCCGTTCGCATGGGCGCTTCAGCGCAGAAATTACTACTATCCATAGCGCCGTGATCATGCTGGGCGTGCCACCGTTCTTCAAATATTTTGCTGCGCTGCCCAGTATTGAGGACACCCTGGCTGAGGGTAGCAAGGAAAGAGCTGGTCTTCTCAATACTCT
>CALMWM010000545.1 GCA_937873435.1 uncultured Gallionellaceae bacterium | reverse complement strand
GTCGTTAGGCCGCCTTCTGGAAGCCGCGATGTTTAATTGAGCAGTCTGCGAAACCTGTTCTTCAGGTGGAAGAAAATGTCGGGGCGGAAGATTTTTAACGCCAATTCGAGTGCCTTCTTTGTGCGTTCTTCGTCTTGGTTGAAGGGTTCCACCCGGTAGGAATCGATCTCGGCTTCTTCGGTTTTGTAACTGTTGTTCAGATAATGAGCCAGGTATGGCGTATGGAGGGCGGCGCGGTATTCAGGCGCATGGTCTTTCCGGCATAGATAGAGTTTGTTCGAGCCAGAGGCGAACGGAACGATGTCAGACTTCGTTTCGTTCTGCCATAGCGAGTAGCCATACGTGACATCGGGCCAGTCCGAGCGGCAGTAATCGTCCAGCGCAATTACGCCGCCATCCGACAAGGTTTGTTCCGCCAGTTGCAAATCGTTTCGCACGATCGATCTCCAGTGTCCGCCATCTATGGAAAAGAACCGTACCTGGCCGACTTGCCGAAGGATGTAGCCGGGGGTGACGTCTACGGACGATCCGGCAAAGACACGGACTTGTGACGTATCAATCCGAAACCGGCCCAGATTTTTATCGAATTTTGCCTTGTCACCTTTTCCGGAAGCGTCCAGGTTTTTGCTTTGCTCGTCGAAGAGGTCGATGCAAAGTGCCAGCTCGTCATTCCGCAGGGCCATGCATAGGGGGATGAACGACTTGCCGTGATGGACGCCTATTTCCACACAGCTTCCGGCGATCTTGTTCTGGTGTTGAAACGCCAGGATAGAGCCGATGATTTCGGCGTCGACCCGTTGTAGCCAGCCACAGACCGTTTTCTTGTCGCGACGCAGATAGTTCCAAAACATGTCGTTCACGATAGATGCCTTATTGAGCTTTCCGGCGCGGTCCGGTCAGTAATCGTCGGCCACTAGCCAGTGCATCAATGCACTGACCGGGATGCGCATGACTTCCGCCGCGCGATCGGCAACGCCGTAGGAAATGTAGGCCATCCCTTCGCTCAATTGCAGGCCGCAGGCAAACTCGATGCCACGGCGCCGCAGGAAGAAGGGCTGGCTCGTCTCGATGTGGCGCAAGGATTGATCGAAAACGACCAGGTGGTGCAGATAATGAATGCGGTCATTGACCCGGTAACGATCCGAATGGGCAATTCCCAGATAATGTTCGCCGAACTTGACCAGCGGCGTGCCGCCACGGAGCGGCCAGGCGGTGGTGCGGGTCGGTGAACCGGATACGAAGGTCAAGGCATGATCTTTCAGCTCCAGCACGACGGGAGGGCTCAGTTGGTAGAGCAGCCTGATCGAATCGTCGCATTCGACAGGCGTCCAGTTTTTTTCCCATCCGCCAAAAGGTAACGGTCCGTAATAATGCTCGGCTATCTTGTTCCCATCGAGGCGGAACAGCATCTGCTGCGCATTGCCGAAGCGGCCTTTCCTGACGCTCATCGCCGCCCCGACACCCCATATCTCCCCGAGATGGTGGAATAAGCGGCAATCCTCCAGCCCGCCTTCCGCCGGCGATCCGCGTTGCCTGATCGGGGAATCGTCGAGAACCTCGCAGGATTGAATCTGAAGATCCTCGCTCAGGATGAAGACATGGTTGGAAGTCGAATGAGTGTCTTCCTCGTACCGGTAATCCTGCTCGACATAATTGACCAGGTTGGACGAGCGGGCCAGACATAGGAAACGGCCATCCTCCAGCCGGACAATGGACGGATTGAACAGGGGGAAGCGACTGTCGGCCTTCAGTTGGCAAAGTGATGCCTGGGCGTTTTCGGCGAGTATGGGGATATTGAGCATGGCCAGATCGAAGACCCGCGCACGATCTTCCAGGTCCTTCGCCCAACTCATCAAGTAGCCTACACGCAGCGGAACCGACAGGGCGTGAACTAGGTAGCGCACCAGATCACGCGGCAGGTGCCGTATCTTCACGAGGTTCTCCTCCCCTTGTGGTATTGCCGCCAGCGAGCGGATCGATGTTGCAATCGGTAACGGTAAACCAAAAGGGCGGCCGGTTAAGTCCGCACCGGATTACGGATGTTCATCGAGGGTGGTTCGATGCGGACTGATTGCGCGCAAACGCCATATGGTCTGGTTTGCCAATTCGAAAATCAGACCTTCCGATACACCTCGGCACCCTGCTGCACGAACTCGACCGACTTCACTTCCATGCCCTTCTCCAGGGCCTCGTTTTCGCTGATGCCCTGCCTGGCGGCGAAGTCGCGCACGTCCTGGGTGATCTTCATCGAGCAGAAGTGCGGCCCGCACATGGAGCAGAAGTGGGCGACCTTGGCCGACTCCTTGGGCAGGGTCTCGTCGTGGAAGGACTTGGCCTTGTCCGGGTCGAGGCCGAGGTTGAACTGGTCGGCCCAGCGGAATTCGAAGCGCGCCTTGGACAGGGCGTTGTCGCGGATCTGGGCGCCGGGGTGGCCCTTGGCGAGATCGGCGGCGTGCGCCGCCAGCTTGTACGCCATGATGCCGTCCTTGACGTCGGCCTTGTTCGGCAGCCCGAGGTGCTCCTTCGGCGTCACGTAGCAGAGCATCGCCGTGCCGTACCAGCCGATCATCGCGGCGCCGATCGCGCTGGTGATGTGATCGTAGCCCGGCGCGATGTCGGTGGTGAGCGGCCCCAGCGTGTAGAACGGCGCTTCGCCGCACAGCCGCAGCTGCTCGTCCATGTTGTGCTTGATGAGGTGCATCGGCACGTGTCCGGGGCCCTCGATCATCACCTGCACGTCGTGCTTCCAGGCGACCTGCGTCAGCTCGCCCAGCGTGGCGAGCTCCGCCATCTGCGCCTCGTCGTTGGCGTCGAAACCCGATCCCGGACGCAGCCCGTCGCCGAGCCTCGTGGTCCTCAGGCCCCCCTGCGGTGTGCA
>CALMWM010000544.1 GCA_937873435.1 uncultured Gallionellaceae bacterium | reverse complement strand
GCGGCTGCCAGATCACCAGCGTAAGCGTGGCGAGAAAAATCAGGAGGGCGGTAATCAACGACTACAGGTCGAAGCGCTGGCGCAATTCGGGAATCAGTTTTTTCCTGATCTCGTCCCTCACCTGTTCGAAGCTTTCCAGCGGTTCGCCGTGAGGATCGTGGAACGGCATGTGCAGCTTGGGAACCGGACGGGGAAACACCGGGCAGGCTTCTTTGGCGTTATCGCACACCGTCACCACCAGGTCGATGGACTCGTCCATCACCGCCTCGACATCCTTGGGAATCAGCCCGTCGGTGGCAATACCGGCACGTTTCAGCGCCTCGATGGCGCCGTCCGCCACCTTGGGTTGTGGGCGCGTACCGGCGGACAAGGCGCGTACTTGGCCCTGCAGGTCGTGGTTGACCAACGCTTCGCCCATCTGGCTCCGGCATGAGTTGCCGGTGCACAAGATCAATACGGTTTTCATCGTGTTTGTCCTTTCAACCGCACTGACCATCATCGCCGCAACCGCAACTGTCCGCACTGGCGGACAGCCACATCTGTACCTGCGCCTTGGTCGGTACACCACCGCTGTGCACCAGCCAGCCATCGACCATTACACCGGGGGTAGACATCACACCGTAGCCGAGAATTTGCGCCATGTCAGTGACTTTCTCCAGTTCGATCATTTCACCTTTCTCCTTGGCGGTTTCCTCGATCAGCTTCACCGTGTTGTTGCAGTTCGCGCAACCCGACCCCAATACCTTGATTTCTTTCATTTCATTTCTCCATTTTCAACAACAGGACTGCCCACCCGGCGTCGGGGTGCAGCACGCTTCCCCGGCAACCGGAATGGATGAAAGTTTCGCCTTGACGCTTTCCAGCCCGCGCGCATCGTCGAAGCTCGCATCCAGGCTTTGCCCCGCTTCGTCGCGGATGTGGCGGGCGATTTCGATCACCGCGTCGATCTGCTCTTGCGCTACGCCGTATTGCTTGAGCTTGTCCAACTGGCACAAGCCCTGTTTCGGATGATTGGCCGCAATGTTCGCAGCAAGCGACACCAGCGCGACGATGGAGGGATGCAGTTCACTCATAAAACACCTTTCAAGGAATTGAACAACATGCCCACGCAGACGAAGGCGAAGGCGAGATACCCGGCGAACAGCGCCAGTAGCGGCCATTTCACCACTTTGCGCAGGATCAGCATTTCCGGCGCGGACAAGGCCACCACCGCCATCATGAAAGCCAGCACCGTGCCCAGAGGCACACCCTTTTGCAGCAGCACTTCGGCCACCGGGATGATACCCACTGCGTCGGAATACAGCGGCACCCCGATCAGCACCGCGCTTATCACCGAAAGCAGCCCGCCGTCGCCGGCAACGCTCACGATCAAATCCTTCGGCACGTAGCCGTGCATCAGCGAGCCCACCCCGACGCCGATCAGTACGAATTTCCAGATGCGCCCGACGATCTCGCGTACCTGGCTCATGGCGTATTCGTGGCGCGCCTTGAGGGAGTTGTCTTCGGCGGCTGCCTTTACCTTGCCCATGTGGATTTTCCACACGTATTCCTCGACCCAACGCTCCGGTTTGAAACGTTCCAGCACGAAACCGCCGAGCAGCGCCACGCTCAAACCGGTAAACACATAGATCACCGTCATTTTCCAGCCGATCACCGAGGCCAGCACCACTACCGCCACTTCGTTGACCATCGGGCTGGCGATCAGGAACGACAGGGTCACGCCCAAGGGTATCCCGGCTTCGA
>CALMWM010000543.1 GCA_937873435.1 uncultured Gallionellaceae bacterium | reverse complement strand
CGCCGATTTCGAGGGTAAAGGGTTCCGTGGCCGTCGCATATTGGGTGGTCAGCTGCGTCAATAGCGGTTCGAAAAGAAAGAGTTCGCCATAGCCCTCGTCCGCGATTTTTTGCAGAAGCCAGGCCTTGTCGATAGGGGCTTTGCCTTCGACGGGGGTGAAAATCGCAGCCAGTTTGCGGCTGTTTTCGGCCAACCGGAAAGCCAGGCCGTTTCCTCGGAGTGTATCCTCGTCCATAAATCTCCAGCTTGCCTATCCCCGCAAAGCCTTGGGGAAATCACGAAATTACCGGCGGTCGCCAATTCAAATTCAGTGGTTTAGTGTAATGGTTTTATCGTTTTGCGCCCACTATCTATCCATAAATGGGATCGCAATCTTCGCCTTTAGCCTTGACAAAAGAACGATCGTTCCATTATTGTGCGAGTCATGGGAAACGATCAGAACTACCTCGCCAAGCTGCAAGATTATTACGCCGACCACGGCGTGTTGCCGTCCTACGCCACCATGATGGCGCTGCTCGGGCTGCGCTCGAAAAGCCCGATTGCCGCGCTGGTGGCGCGCCTCAAGTTGCAGGGCTACCTGGAAAGCACCCCGGAGAAGCGCCTCAAGCCCAGCCCGCGCTTTTTCGAGCGCGCCATCTACGACAGCGTGCGCGCCGGGATGCCGACCCCGGCCAACGACGACCAGCACGATACCCTGACCATCGACCGCTACCTGGTCAACCGCCCGTCGCAGACCGTGCTGATCACCGTGAAGGGCGATTCGATGATAGACGCAGGGATCCACGACGGCGACGTGGTGGTGGTCGAAAAGAACGCCAACGCCGGGGCCGGCGACATGGTGGTGGCCATCGTCGATAACGAATTCACGCTGAAACACCTCGACCGGGAAAAGAACGCCTGGATACTGCGACCCGCCAATCCGGCCTACCCGGTGATCCGCCCCAAGGGGCAACTGGAGCTGTTCGGGCTGGTGGTGGGGATGTGCCGCAAATACCGCTGATGTCCACTTTGCGCCAGCACGCGGCGGCGATTCAGCCACCCCTCGCCGTTTTTCCGCTGATGGCGCACCGCGTGCGCGCCGGTTTCCCGTCGCCGGCAGGCGATTACGTCGAGCGGCGCATTGACCTCAACCGCGAACTGATCCAGCATCCCGAAGCCACTTTTTTCCTGCGAGCGCAGGGGAACTCCATGGTCGATGCCGGCATTGCCGACGGGGACATGCTGGTCGTCGACCGCGCCATTGCGGCGCAGCACGACCACATCGTGATCGCCACGGTGGATGGCGAATTCACCGTCAAGCGCCTCTACCGGCGCGGCGAACAAGTCATGCTGCTGGCCGAGAATCCCGATTTCCCGCCGATCGAACTGAACGACGGGCAGGAAATGGCGATCTGGGGCGTTGTCACCCACATCATCAAGAAGGCGTGAGAGCTTGTGAATAAATCTACTGCGCGTCCCGATTGCTGCGTTGTGCGGTGCTCGCTCCTCGCCTATCTATTTGATATGTGGCTCCGACATAACCTGCTTTGCAGGTTAGTCTATGCCGCAACAAGCTATCGCGTGTTGTCTCGTCGCTGTGCGCCGCACGCCTCTTGTGCCCTTCAGGGTATGCACTCGGGTCGCTCGCTACGATTTCTTCACAAGCTCTGAACCATGCCCATCGCGCTGGTGGACTGCAACAATTTTTTCGTCTCCTGCGAGCGGGTGTTCAATCCCGCGCTGGAAGGCAAGCCGGTGGTGGTGCTGTCGAACAACGACGGTTGCGCGGTGGCCCGTTCCAACGAGGTCAAGGCGCTGGGGGTGAAGATGGCCGCGCCCTGGTATCAGTTGCGCGATCTGGCGCGCCGGCACGGCATCGTGGCGCTCTCCAGCAATTACGAGCTGTATGCCGACATGTCGAACCGGGTGATGACGATCCTGTCGGCCTTTTCGCCGCGCCAGGAAGTGTATTCCATCGACGAATGCTTCCTCGATCTAGACGGGCTGGAACACCGCGACCTGACCCGCTACGGCCAGGAAATCCGCCAGCGCGTCCGCCAGTGGGTGGGGATGCCGGTGTGCGTCGGCATCGCCGCCAGCAAGACGCTGGCGAAGCTGGCCAACCATGTCGCCAAGAAACAGGCGGCGTGGAATAGCGTGTGCGATTTCGGCACATTGAACGCAGTCGCGCTCGATGAACTGCTGGACGGCATCGAGGTGGGCGAGGTGTGGGGCGTGGGCCGGCGCACCCAGGAACGCCTTGGCAGGATGGGCATCCATAGCGTGCTGGCGTTGAAGCGCGCCGACACCGGCCTGATCCGCCAGCGCTTCTCGGTGACGCTGGAGCGCACCGTGCGGGAACTGCGCGGCATCCCCTGCCTGGCGCTGGAAGAGCTCACCCCGACGAACCGCCAGATCATTTCCAGCCGCTCGTTCGGCACCCCGGTCACCTCCCTGCAGGAACTCTCCGAGGCGGTCGCCACTTACGTGAGCCGCGCGGCGGAAAAGCTGCGCAGCCAACAGGCCGTTGCCGGCGCGATCCAGGTGTATATCCGCACCAACCCGCACCGCGAGGACGATCCGCAATACAGCAACAGCATGGTGCTGCCGCTGGGCACCGCCAGCAGCGATACCAGCCGGCTGGTGCGGGCGGCGCAGTGGGGGCTGCGGCGGATATTCCGGCAGGGCTACCGCTACGCCAAGGCCGGAGTGATGCTGATGGACATTTCCCCGACGGACAACGTGCAGCAATCGCTGTTCGGGGCGTCGGAGAACGACGGCAAATCCGCCCGCCTGATGCAGGCGCTGGACGCCATCAACCGGCGCATGGGACAGAACACCCTATTCCTGGCCGGGGCGGGAGTCGAAAAACGCTGGCGGATGCGACGCGGCAACAAATCGCCGGGCTATACCACGGAGTGGGGGGAAGTGGCGCTGGCGCGGTGTTGACCGGTTATATGTAGAAG
>CALMWM010000542.1 GCA_937873435.1 uncultured Gallionellaceae bacterium | reverse complement strand
ACCTTGAGGCCCTGGCGGCGCAAGGTGGTGACCGCATCCCGGGATTCGGGCTTGGGGGTGTCGGCCACGGCGATGAGGCCGGCGGGCTTCGCGCCCGGCAGACAGCGGCAGTCGGGCGCGGAGCCCCAGGAAGAAAGCGGGTTGCGGGATTCACGGATATTGGGCAGCGGGGATTTTGCGGAACAGCTTCTTTCGCAGGCAGAAATAGAGCTGAGCCAGGCGAAGCTGCCTCTGGAAGAGATTGTTGAGCGCGTATGTAAAAAGCTCGATTTTTCACGGAAGGAACTGACGTCGCAGACCCGCGCGCAGCACATAGCGAACGCCAGAAGCCTCATCTGCCATATCGCTTTTGCCTGCGGCCATCGCGGCGTCGATATTGCCCGCCGCCTCGGCATCACGGGTTCCGGCGTAACGATGGCTGCGAAACGGGGCAAACAAGCGATCTCCGAGCATCCGGACCTTCTTGTAATTGTGACAGGTTGAGTTAGTTAATGATTTAAGTACGTCCCCTTGTTCTTCGAACCGCACCCGGACCTTCTTGTAATCTTGACATCCTGCGTTAGTTAATGATTTAAGTACGTCCCCTTGTTCTTTCCCTTGTTCGGTAGATTCAAGTTGCAAGTGCACCATCGCAGGCTTCGCGGAAAATCTCATGGGGCGTCCGGTAGCCGAGGCATTTTCGAGGGCGGTGATTTAATTTTTCAACCGCCCGGGCCAGCTTTGCATCTGATATACGCCTGAAATCGGTTCCTTTTGGGAAGTAGTGGCGTAGCATCCCGTTCGTATTTTCGTTGGTTCCCCGCTGCCAGGCGGCATAGGGATCAGCGAAGAAAACCTTCAGGCCTGTGCCGCTCTCCAGTTCTTTGAATCGAGAAAATTCTTTGCCGTTATCAACGGTTAGCGTTTGGCGCAGTGCTTGCGGCAGGCTTTGATATTTCGAGATCGCCGCAATGTTGAAAGTCTCGGCTTTTTTGTCGGGCAGCCGCGAGGCCATCAGGTAGCGGCTCTTGCGCTCGACGTGGGTGGCAATCGCGCTCGCCCCTCGACGACCGACCATCAGGTCCGCCTCCCAGTCACCGAAGCGACTACGCTCAGCCACGATGCTTGGGCGTTCGGCAATGCCGATGCGGCCAGGGATGAAGCGTCGCCCAGCGCCATAGTGCTTTTGACGCCGCCGATACTTATGCCGGCGCCGCAAGTGACGGTGCAAATTTCCCCCCTGGGAGGCATCGATGAACACCCAACGGTAAATGGTTTCATGACTCACCCGCATGCGCTCATCGTGCGGGAATTCGGCTCTCAGTCGCTGTACGATCACCTCCGGTGGCCACTCGGAGTGCAGTTTTTTCTCGACATACTCGACCAGGGGCAAATGGTTCTGGCGTCGATGGCTTCTGGCCTGATGGCGGCGCTTCTCCACCACTGGATCGATGAAGTAGTACCAGTAAACCCCTCCAGGATGTTTTGGCCCATTACGCCGGATCTCCCGGCTAATGGTGGAATGACTGCGACCGAGACGACGAGCAATCTCCCGCAGGCTAAATCTTGCTGCCTTTAAATGGCTGATGACATATCTTTCCTTCGGAGTAAGATGACTGTAGGACATGGTGGGTTCTCCTTTCCGGTCTGTAGGTTGGTCGCACTTCCAACATACCAGAAACCCCATCATGTCCTGCTTTTTTCATCCCGCTCCGAGGGTGGTGCACTTACGAGTAGAATCTACCCGGCAGGCCGCATGGCGTAGGTGAAAAATACATGATGTTCCCTATTGCCAATCTC
>CALMWM010000541.1 GCA_937873435.1 uncultured Gallionellaceae bacterium | reverse complement strand
AGGGCGCAATTTTCGCGTTTTGAGTTTTTTTACAGCGCCAACGTAAAATTTACCGGCTCCGTGTTTTTGCGGAGTCTTGGTTGAATAACGGGTTGGGCGGCTATCCAACAAGCTCGGGGTAATTCAGGGCAACGCTATGAGGTCGTTGGGTTGTTCTGCAAGAACTGGATTAAAGCCTGAAATTTCGCGTCTGAGTCACCACTCGGATCGACGATGCTATGACTGAAATACTTTTCGACATTGGCTGCCGTAATGGCCGTGTCGATCGGGTCATACGTCGTGCCGTTTGCTCCGCCAGCCATGTGTCCCCCGGTTCTGGTCAATGCGATCAGGGCTAGACCTGCGGAGGCCTGCGAGTTTCCGCTGGCGACTGCTTTGTCGTACAGTGCCTTCTCGGACGAGCTGAGGTAGGCCATGGTATTGACGAATCCCCCCGCCTTTTGCATGTAGTCGAGCTCCGACGACGTGAGGTGGTCGGGGCTTTTGCCAGTTGCAGAAATTTCGGCAAGCTTCTTGTCGTTGGCCCATAAGTACTCCGTGTCAGCGGCAGTCCTTTCGACGGCTGGCTTCGCCTTGATTGCATCGAGGCGTTTTTGGATTTCCTGCTCTTGTGTTGCTGGCTGAGAACTGGCCATCATGGCTTTGGCTGCATCGGAAACGCTTACCCTGTCGGCATGATTTGCCGAAGAAGAAGGAAATGTTTGCCGCTGAACTGGCGATGTGTTCATCGCAGCGTAGGTAGCGGAGACATTGCTTAGGCCCTGGATAATCATATCTGCCTTCATGTGCCGGGAATATAGATTGAATAGCAAGATTCGCGCCAAGTTGCTGGCGTCAACGGGGTATTGGATAGGCGAAGGGCTTCGGAGGCCGCGACAGCCGGCAAGCCACGGAAAGGCACGAGCGCAAGGCTCGCGATGCCGGGGCGTTCATGACCAAGAGGCCCAGCTGCGCGGCTTTTCGCGCAGGTTCGGTGGATTGCAGGCTTAGCGTAGTAATCGGGCTGGAGCCGCAAATCGCCCGAAAGTTACTCAACATCTTTTCAAAACAACCATCTGGAAGGAGTGACTTTAGAGCCGCTGAGGATTGCGGTCACCCGAGTTCGAAGGTGGTTACGCCGAACAGTCGCTCTATGGGCAAATCAGGGCTTTTTCCTATGTACATGCGGGCTGTCTCGAACGCGGCGGTCATGTTGTGCCGTTTCACCAAATCGATTGCCGACAAATTCACTGCTGGCGTGTCCAAAAAAACCGGGGCACCTTCCGGGGCGTGCGCCTTCAAGGCTGAGAATAAGTGGTCTGCAAGCTCCGGGCTGTCCGCAAACAACGGGCCTACCTTATATCCAGAGCGACAAAAGCGCATGATCCCGTAACCTGCCAGCTTGCGGTTTCGCAGGATGCCTAGTGCTGTGCTTTGGGGTTGATTGATCCAACACCTCAGGAATTGCAAGCGTTTGTCGGGAAAAAACGGTTGGTCGTATGCGCCTATCTCATCAAAAGAGATCGTGGACAATGGGGCGATTTCCGAATCGGTCGGAAAATACCCGCCACCAGCTCCCTGGTATCGGATGTTTTTATAAGCTAATGCAAAACCGGATTTTTTGTAGTTAGCCTGTTGCGCGACCACTCCATCAAGACCGATAGTACGACCTTTCAGATATGCAAGCCCGGCATTCCACATCTGAATGCCGTAGCCCTTGCCACGATACTCCGGCTTGACAATGTAAAAACCAAGGAACCCAAAGGAATTCCCATATTTCATGGCTGAAAGCGTAGCAATGGGTTCACCCCCAAGCAACCCGATCAAGAAACCGTTTGGATCAGCAGCGTAGAAGCAGTCCGCATCGTACAACCCCGGATTCCATCCTTCCGCTGCGGCCCAGTCGATGGCGATATCCACTTCTTGCCGAGTCATCGCTCTGATTGTGTAGTTACCCTTCTGCATGACTCTCTTCCGATGCGTATAGCGGATTGGCGGCTAAGGATTCGGTTTCGTTATTGAACGCTAGCATCGGAATCTACGCCTCACAATCCGCTTCGCGTGAACAGGCCTTAGTTCCCTGGATACAGGGTATAGCTCGCCCTGAGCGTGGAGGGCGGCAGGTGTTTTTGTTTGTAATAAGGCGAAGGGATGTCGCGACCGTAGCTGTAGGCCTGGATTTTCCCGCTTTGCTTGATGGTGACGAGGGTGTAGCCGAAATAATCGTGGGGTTTCTGCCAATTTTTGTTGGGAGGGCTGCCGCCGTTGCCGGCGACGATTTGCGGGATTTTGCCGTTGAACAGCGCGGGCGAATAATTCCATTCGTGCGCATGGGCGCTCAAGTAGATACGCACCTTACTGTTTCGGTTCAACAGCGTGTAGAAATCGTTTCCCTGGCTTTTTAAAATGCTTTCCGCTCCCGACGGATCCTGACCGTCTTTGGGGGCGACGATGGGCTTATGCCCCATCACGAAAATGTGCTCGATTTTAGGGTCGTTTTGCGCGGCCTCCAGCTTTTCGGCGATCCATTTCAAGGGTATGTCGCCGATCGTATTGGCGTCGATCATCGTATCCGTATTCAGGATCATGAAAAAATACGGGCCGCTTTGAAAGGTATAGGAAAGGCGCGATTCGTCGCCGACAAGGCCGTCGGGATTCGGCGCCGCGTTCGATGGGCCGTTGTTTCCCGCGATGTAGTCTTTCATGGACGAGGGCCAAAAGGAATAGGCGGGCGGGTTCGGTATCTCGTCCTTGCCGCCGTTTTTGGTTTTGATTTTTTGCAGCAATTCGTGGTTTCCGGTGAAGGCGACGATTTTCAGTTCCTCGCTGGCCTTACCGAAGCGTGCCTTCCATTGGGATAGCTGGTTTTTGAGGTCGGTGTCGCCCGGCGACAGTCCGAGCACGATGTCGCCGGCGAGAAAAACGTATTGGGGTGCAATTTTCGAAATTTCCGCGAAATCCTGCCGCAGTTGGGCTTCGTTGGCCGTACTGAGCGAACCTGTTTTCTCGGCGCCTTTGTCGTTCAGCCGGTTGCAGCCGAAAAAGGTGAAAGAAAAAACGGCGGGATCGGGGCCCTGGGCGAATGCGCTGGACGAAAGCAACAGGAAAATGACAAAAAGCGTTTTTTTCATGGAATCCCCCGTTTGTATCAGTGAGTTTCTATATTCCCCGGGGCGCATTGCGTTGCCAAGCCTCGGTCATGTTGCGGGCCAACCAGCGTCGCCAGTTTTTACGATGCTGCGGACAGCAAGACTGCTTTTTATCATGCGCCCAGTCAAGCCAAAATGAGGGAAACCATTATTTTTCGGATTTCCGCCCGCCTATATCTGGCACCTTGGGTAAGCAAACAGCCAACCAATAGCCGGGGTCACGCTAACCATGAGTCTAGACCTGCCACAGTGCTTTGCGCGGCACCAGCTTGTGATAATTCTTTTCCGCCGCGAAGGAACTCCTTGCCCGGCATACTGCCAAGGGCAAGTAGGTTAAGGCTGTGTTCGCAAATCATGTTGTTAAACCGCTCCACCGAGCGCCATAGCCA
>CALMWM010000540.1 GCA_937873435.1 uncultured Gallionellaceae bacterium | reverse complement strand
TTTTTCTACCCCGACATCATGGCCACCTGCGACGAGCGCGACCGCCGTGCCGAGCTTTATGTCGAACACCCCAAGCTGATCGTCGAAATCCTCTCTGCTTCCACCGCAGCCTACGACCGCGGCGCCAAATTCGCCGCCTACCGGCAAATCGCCGAACTGGAAGAATATGCCCTCGTCGACATCGAAACCCGCCGCGTCGAAGTCTTCCGCCGCCAGCCGGGCAACGAATGGCTGTTCCACGACTACGCCGCCGAACCGGCCTGCCGCTTCGAATCGGTCGGGTTGACGCTGGAAATGGGGAGGGTATTCGAGGATGTGGAGATTGAGTAATTCTTCGGATGGGTGGCGCCGCGCCCATTTAAAAAAATCAACCCTGCCCGGAGGCGGCCATGATTACCATCCGCAAAGCCCATGAACGCGGCCATGCCGACCACGGCTGGCTGAATACCTGGTATACCTTCTCCTTCGCCGACTACCACGATCCCGCGCAGATGGGCTATTCCAGCCTGCGCGTGATCAACGACGACCGGATCGCGGCAGGCGGCGGTTTTACCACCCACGGCCACCGCGACATGGAAATCGTCACTTACGTGCTGTCCGGCGCACTGGAGCATCGCGACAGCATGGGCAACGGCACCGTGATTCGTCCCGGCGAGGTGCAGCGGATGAGTGCGGGCAGCGGCGTGCGCCATAGCGAGTTCAATGCCTCCGCGAGCGAGGAGGTGCACTTGCTGCAAATCTGGATCGTGCCGGCGCGCGGCGGCATCGCGCCGGGCTACGAGCAGAAGTTTTTCGATGCCGCCGAAAAGCTCGGCAGGCTGCGCCTGGTGGCCTCGCCAGACGGCAGCGATGGATCGGTGACGATCCACCAGGATGCGAAACTCTACGCCGCACTACTCGACCCCGAGCACCCGGCCGAGCATGTCCTGCCGCCGGGGCGCCGCGCTTACCTGCATGTGGCGCGCGGCTCGGCTACGCTTAACGGCTTGACACTGGCGGACGGCGATGGCGCTCGGATCGAGGGCGAAAGCGTGCTGCATTTTGAATCCGCCGGTTTCGCCGAAATATTGTTGTTCGATCTGGCATAGCTCGCATGGATTATCCTGCACCAACCATCAATGACGTTTTCAATTAATCTTCAATCCCGCACCGTAGCCGTCATCGGCGGCGGCCCCGCCGGGCTGATGGCCGCCGAGGCCTTGAGCCGGGGCGGGGTGCGTGTCGAACTGTTCGACGCGATGCCGTCGCTGGGGCGCAAGTTCCTGCTGGCCGGCAAGGGCGGGTTGAACCTGACCCACGCAGAACCTTTGGAACCCTTCCTGTCGCGCTACGGCGCGCGCCGCGCGGAGATCGCGCCGCTGCTCGCCGCCTTCGGGGCAGACGATTTGCGCGGCTGGGCGCGGGAACTCGGCGTCGAAACATTCGTCGGCAGCTCGGGGCGGGTGTTCCCGGTCGAAAAGAAGGCGGCGCCGTTGTTGCGCGCCTGGCTGCATCGGCTGCGCCAGGCCGGGGTCAAATTCCACGTGCGCCACCGCTGGCAGGGCTGGGATGAGGGCGGTGCGCTGCGCTTCGCCACGCCGCACGGCGAGCAGCGGGTCGAAGCTGCTGCGGTGGTGCTGGCGCTGGGCGGCGGCAGCTGGGCCAAGCTCGGCTCGGACGGCGCTTGGCTGCCCGTGCTGGAACAACGCGGGGTGGCCGTCGCCCGGCTGCGTCCGGCGAACTGCGGCTTCGACGTGGGCTGGAGCGAGCATTTCCGTTCACGTTTCGCCGGACAGCCGGTCAAGCCGGTGGTCGCCGCTTTCACCGATACCTCAGGCGTTGAAATTCGCAAGCAGGGCGAATTTGTGGTGACGGAGAACGGGGTCGAGGGTAGCCTGATTTACGCGCTGTCGGCGCCCCTGCGCGACACAATCGAAAGCCGCGGAAGCGCCACCTTGTCCCTCGACCTGGCACCGGGCTGGGAATTGCCGCGCCTGACTGAAGCGCTGGCGCACCCGCGCGGTTCGCGCTCGCTGTCCAGCCATATCCAGAGCCGGGCGGGAATCAAGGGGGTGAAGATGGGGCTGCTGCGCGAAGTTGTAACGGCAAACGATTTCGCCGATCCCACCCGCCTGGCAGCCGCGCTCAAGGCGCTGCCGCTGGCGCTGAGCTCACCGCGTCCGCTCGACGAAGCGATCAGCAGCGCCGGCGGGGTGAAGTTCGAGGGACTCGACGAACGCTTGATGATCCGCGCGTTGCCCGGCGTGTTCTGCGCCGGCGAGATGCTGGACTGGGAAGCACCGACCGGCGGTTACCTGCTTACCGGCTGTTTCGCCAGCGGGCGGGCGGCGGGGCTAGGGGCGCTGGAGTGGCTCGGTGGTTAATGTAATCGAGCTAATTCAAATTGGGGCTTGAACATTTTTCAGGCACCCTCTCCCCAACCCCTCTCCCGCCTGCGGGCGAGGGGCTTTACTCCCTTCTCCCGCACTTGTGCCCAAGCCGTCAGGCTGTCGGGTAGGCGGGAGAAGGGCCGGGGATGAGGGAGTATGGATGCAATACCGCATCCTGAAACTGGACCAATAGCAGATTACCCGCCATGCTTCGCCAGAAACTTATCTAGCTGATTGGCGAACGCCTGCCGGTCGGCTTGGCTGAACGATGGCGGGCCGCCGGTATTCACGCCGCTGCCGCGCAATTCTTCCATGAAATTACGCATCCCCAGGCGTTCGCGGATGTTCTCGACGCTGTACATCTCGCCGCGCGGATTCAGCGCATGGGCGCCGCGTTCGATGACGAAGGAGGCCAGCGGGATGTCGGCGGTGATCACCAGGTCGCCGGGGGCGACCTGTTCGACGATGTGAGCGTCGGCAACGTCGAAGCCGGCGGGTACCTGGATCGCCCGGATGTAGCGCGACGGCGGGGTGCGCAACAGCTGGTTGGCGACCAGCACGGTGTCTATCCGGCGCCGCTCCGCCGCCCGGAAGAGGATTTCCTTGATGACGGCGGGGCAGGCGTCGGCGTCAACCCAGATTTGCACGGATTAACCTGGGTTCTTCCGCGCCCGTGCAATCGCCTGCCGCACCTGTTCCGGTGCGGTGCCGCCGATGTGGTTGCGGCTGGCGAGCGAGCCTTCGAGGGTGAGTACGGCGAAGATGTCGTCGTCGACCAGCGGGGAGAATTCGCGTAGTTCGGCCAGCGTCAGGTCGGCGAGGTCGCAGCCTTTGCCGTCGGCATGGCGCACCGCGAGCGCGACCGCTTCGTGGGCATCGCGGAACGGCAGGCCCTTTTTCACCAGGTAATCGGCGAGGTCGGTGGCGGTGGCGAAGCCTTGCAGCGCGGCGCGGCGCATCGCGTCCTTTTTCACGGTGATGCCGCGCATCATGTCGGCGTAGATCGCCAGCGTGTCGCGCAGCGTGTCGACGCTGTCGAACAGCGGTTCCTT